>CACAMG010000050.1 GCA_902533585.1 uncultured Pelagibacteraceae bacterium | reverse complement strand
CTTTTATTAACAAAGCAAAAAAACTTAAAATTGGAAATGGAATGAATGAAAATGTCCAATTAGGTCCGTTAACAACTGAAAAAAGATTAAATGAAGTTGAACAACTTGTTGAGACTACAAAAAAAGAAGGAGCAAAAGTATTAATGGGTGGAAAACGTCCTGCTGGATTTAATAAAGGATATTTCTATGAGCCCACTGTATTCGATAATGTAAAAGATGATTTTACAATTATGAGAGAAGAACCATTTGGACCATTGGTACCTATGTTGTCATTCAAAAATTTTGATGAAGTAATAGAAAGAGCTAATAAAAATGATTTAGGACTTTGTAGTTATATTTGCACAAATTCAATGGACCAAGCACATAGAGCTTCTGAGTTAATGGAAACTGGCACAGTAGCTGTTAACACAGGTGTTGTAGCTCTTGCAGAAGCGCCTTTTGGAGGAATAAAACAAACAGGATATGGTCGAGAAGGTGGATCTACAGCAATTAAAGACTATTTAAACATAAAATACACTCACCTTGGTTTAAAAGGTTAATTAGTGAAAAAAAATAAACTTAGAGAAATTATAAAATCAGGAAAAGCTATAATTAACGGGTGGCTTCAAATACCAAATTCTTTTTCTGCTGAAGTTATGGCAAAACAAGGTTGGGACTCACTTACAATAGACATGCAACATGGTGTGATTGATTATCCAAATGCACTTCAAATGCTCCAGGCAATCTCAACAACAGAAACAACTCCATTAGCAAGAGTCAATTGGAATGAACCAGGACAAATTATGAAAATATTGGATGCAGGATGCTATGGAGTCATTTGCCCAATGATTAGCAATAAAGAACAAGCAGAAAAATTCGTTCAAGCATGCATGTATCCCCCAAAAGGTTATCGAAGTTTTGGACCTATTAGAGCGCTTATGTATGCTGGAGCTGATTATGGAGACCATGCAAATGAGGAAATTTTAAAAATAGCGATGATAGAAACTAAAGAGGCTTTAGATAAATTAGACGATATAATGTCAACACCTGGTGTAGATGGTATTTATATTGGACCAGCTGATTTAAGTTTAGCAGTTGGTGAAAAGCCTAGTTTTGATAAACCAGAGAGTGATCCTGTTTATCCTGTAATAATGAAAATTTTAGAACATGCAAAAAAGAATAATATTTTTGCAGGTCTTCATAATATGACACCAGAGTATGCTCAAAAAATGATAGATAAAGGATTTCAATTTGTAACTGTAGGATCTGAGCAAAGATTTATGACCAGTGGTGGAAAAGAAGCAGTTGAAAAACTTAAAGGTAAATCCAAAGGCGTAGAATCCAAAACATATTAATCTAATCTTTATTAGTTAAAATTAAGAATGAAAAAAGTTTTAATAACAGAATTTATGAGTCAAAATAGCGTTAGTGCTCTTAAAAAAAAATTTAATATAAATTATGATAAAAACTTGTGGAAAAATGAAAAAAAAATATCAAATATTATTTCAGAATACAGTGGATTAATAGTTAGAAATAAAACTCAGGTAAATAAAAAAATATTAGAAAAAGCAAAAAATTTAAAATTTATTGGTCGTCTAGGAGTTGGTTTAGATAATATAAATTTGAATATTTGTAAAAAACTAAAAATACATGTTCAACCAGCAACTGGAATGAATGCAGACGCAGTTGCCGAATATGTTATTGGTTCTTCATTGCATTTAATAAAAAATATAACTTTATTACACAATGAAACAAAAAAAGGATTGTGGCCTCGAACATCTTTTACTTCAAGAGAGCTTAAAGGAAAAATTTTTGGCTTGCTAGGTTTTGGAACTATTGGTAAAAAAGTTTGTAAACTAGCTCAAAATTTTGGTGCAGAAGTTGTATCTTTTGATCCTTATATTAGCCCATCTGTTCAAAAAAAGTTTAATATTAAACTATTAAAATTTGATAAATTGATAAAAATATCTGATATCCTCTCTATTCACCTTCCTTTAAATAACGAAACTCTTAATTTAATAAATTTCAAAACTTTTTCACAAATGAAAAGAAAACCCATAATTATTA
>CACAMG010000049.1 GCA_902533585.1 uncultured Pelagibacteraceae bacterium | reverse complement strand
ATTAAGTTTAAATTTTTTTAATCTCTTATTGATCGATGGTAATGGATAGAAACCCCAATTTTTCTTAGCAACATCATAATTTATTTTTTTATTATAATGAAGACTTATATTATCGTTATCATTTAAATAAATTGATCCTTTGTCAGTCAGTGTAATTTCTTTTAATTTTCCAACAACGAACTTTCTGTTTCTTTTAATTATTTTCATTTTAATTATGACTTTAAAATTCGGTATAAACTATTTTTTAATTTTTTTCATTAATTTAACCTTCATTAAAAAACCTTTATTTGATTAAAATAAAACTATGTTGTAATTAAGGACATAAATAAAATTACATATGAAAGCATTCAATTCAGAAATAGATTTATTTTTAAAAGACCCTGATAGAATTACTATCAAATCTAAAGAATTAATAGAAATTATTACCAAAACAATAAACCCAACCTCCTCTGGAGAGTGTCTTGATATAGGGTGTGGTTCAGGTAGTTTAATTAGGAATTTATCCTATAAACTTAAAAATTATAATTTTACTGGATTTGATATTTCAAAAGAACTCGTAGAGGCTGCTACAAAGTTAAATGAAAATAAATCAGTTAACTTCTTTGTGGGGGATTTTAATTTTATAGAATTTGATAAAAAATTTAATTTAATTACTGCGTCAGGAGTCTTAAGTGTTTTTCAAGAATTTGAAGCTCCATTAAAAAAATGGTTATCTTGGCTTACCGACGACGGTTATCTATTTATATCTGGAAGATTTAACTCTAGAGATATAGATACAAAAATTTTATTTAGAAATAATTCAAAACAAAACTCTAAATGGGAGGGTGGTTTATCAGCATATTCAATTAATACTGTATCAAACTTTATTGAAAAATTAGGTTTTAAATGTAAATTTAAAAAATTTAATTTACCAATTGAAATAAAAGAAGATATTAATAATCCAATCAGAACTTTTACAAAAGAATTAAAAAATGGTGAAAAAATAGTTATGAATGGAGCAAATATAGTTGCTGAACATTATTTAGTAAAAATAGGGAGAAATCTTGAAAATTAATTATTGTGCTAAATGTATATTACCTGACACTAGACCTAATATAAATTTTAATTATAAAGCATCAACTTGTGATGCTTGCTTTAATGGAGAAACTAAAAAAAAAATTAATTGGTCACGCCGAAAAGATCTTTTTGGAGATTTAGTTAAAAATATAAAAATCCAAAAAAAAAAATATGATTGTATCATACCTGTAAGTGGCGGAAAGGACAGCACGTGGCAAGCTGTTGTAGCATTAGAATATGGATTACATCCGCTTTGTGTAACTTGGAAAACTCCAGCAAGAAATAGTCTCGGAGCTGAAAATCTGCAAAATTTAATTAATTTAGGTGTAGATCACATAGATTTTAGTATTAATCCAAAAACAGAAAAGAAATTCACACTTAAAACTTTCAAAAAAATGGGTAGTCCGGTTATTCCTATGCATATGGCCCTGCACGCCATACCCTTACAATTAGCAACAAAATTTAATATACCGTTAATTTTATGGGGTGAAAATTCAGCTGATGAATATGGCGGAGAAGAAGATCTCAAAGGACTAAAATTAAATCACAAATGGTTATTAAAATATGGGGTAACTAATGGAACAACTCATTTAGATTGGATTGATTCTGAATTATCTGAAAAAGATTTGACTCCTTATGCATGGCCTAGTGATGAAGACCAAAACAAGGCGGGAGTTAAAGCAGTATTTTTAGGTCATTATTTTAAATGGGATCCACAAGAAACTTATAATGTAGCAAAAAAATTTGGTTTTAAAAATGCTGATAGAGCTAAAACTGGATTCTATACATTTGCAGATATTGATGATTCATTTCTAATAACAATTCATCATTGGATGAAATGGTATAAATTTGGTTTCACACGTATATGGGATAATCTCTCATTAGAAATAAGAAATGGGAGGATGACTAGAGATCAAGCTATATCAAAAATTAAGGAAACAGGGGAAGAATTACCATTGTCTGAAATCTCATCATTTTGCAAATATGTAGAAATTTCTGAGTCAGAATTTTTTAAAATAGCAAATTCATTTAGAAATAAAGATATAT
>CACAMG010000048.1 GCA_902533585.1 uncultured Pelagibacteraceae bacterium | reverse complement strand
ATTAATTTTTTTTTCTCTTCTAGAGCAAGATAGACTTTTTAAAATTTCATTCATTCTATTTGTATTTTTTTTTACAACATTAATTTTAGTTCACTTTATTGGAATAGAAGTAAAAGGATCTACAAGATGGATGGAAATTGGAGTTTTACCAAGATTTCAACCTATTGAATTTTTAAAACCTTTTTTTATCATAATGACCGCGTCCGTATTATCTACTGAGGATAAAAAAAATATTTATTTTAAATATTTTTTAAGTTTTTTACTATTAGTGCCAGTAATTTTTTTTTTAATTTCTCAGCCCGATCTCGGCCAAACCTTGCTTATAGTATTGACCTGGTTATCTCTTGTATTCATTTCTGGAATTAATTTATTTATTTTCTATTCTTTTTTTGTATTTATTGCAGTTACAATTTCCTACTTAATTTTTTTTGTACCAAAATTTGAATATATTCAAATAAGACTAATTAATTTTTTAAATCCAAATACTAATAGTGATTATCAATCTGAAAAAGCTTCTGAAGCAATTATAAACGGAGGTTTTTTTGGTCAAGGAATTGGAGAGGGAAGCTTAAATTCCAGAATACCAGAAGCACATACAGACTATATTGTTTCTGTAGTTTCAGAAGAGTTTGGAGTTGTAGTGGTAATAGCTATTATGTTAGTTTTTTTAACTTTAAGTTATCAAATAATAAAAAAAATTAATTTTTTAAAAGAAGATAAAGCAAAATTAATTTTATTAGGATGTGTTACTATTTTGCTTCTTCAGGCATTTATTCATATTGGAGTTAATATTAGAATTTTGCCAACAACAGGTATGACTTTACCATTCATTAGTTATGGAGGCTCTTCAATTGTAAGTACAGGAATTTTATCTGGAATATTATTAAACTTAACAAAAAGAAAAATAAATTAATTATGAAAAAAATATTAATTTCCACAGGTGGCACAGGAGGTCACGTTGTACCTGCATTAAATCTATACAGTCATTTAAAAAATGAATTTGATGTTAGAATTTATACTGACTTAAGAGGCGCAAAATATATACCAAAAGAAATTAAAAAAACAATTTTTGAAGTAAGAAAAATTCCTGAAAAAAAACATCTTTTTCCTCTAAAAATTATTTTTTTGTTTTTTGCTTTTATCAAATCATTAATACATTTTAGTAGAAATAAAATTGATATTGTAATTAGTACTGGTGGATATATGTCTTTACCTATAGTTCTAGCAGCTAAAATATTTAATAAAAAAATAATTCTATTTGAACCAAATTCAATAATAGGAAGATCAAATAAATTTTTATTAAGATTTTCTAATCAATTATTATGTTACGACAAAGATATTATTGTAGGGTGTAACAAAAAATCTGTAGTACCTGGCTACAAGGGAGTTGTAATTGATCCAATTTTAAATCATTGTTTTTACTCTAAAAAAAATACAAGTGAGACAAATGATGATACATTTAAAATTTTAATAATTGGCGGAAGCCAGGCATCTTTATTTTTCACAAAGTACTTAAAGAATGAAATAATTCAAATATCAAAAAAATATAAAATAGAAGTAACTCAACAACTGACGTCAGGTTTTGATATTGATACTTATAAAAAAGAATATGATGACAATAATATCAAAAATAATTTATTTTTTTTTGAAGACAATTTTTTATGTAAAAAAAATAACTTTGACATTGCCATAACAAGAGCTGGAGCATCGTCATTAGCCGAGTTAGCTCATTTAAATATTCCTTTTATTTCGATACCATTTCCTCATGCAACAGATAATCATCAATATTTAAATGCAAAAAGATATTATGATAGAAATTGCTGCTGGATATTAGAGGAAAAAAACTTTAATTCTGGTGATATTTGCCAAATAATTAATCAAATTATGGCCAATAAGAATGAATATTTTGAAAAAAAAAATAATTTAATGAAACTTAATGAAAATAAAACTTGGGAAACTATAAATCAAAAACATATAAAATATTTTAATGACAATTAGTTTAGGAAAAAAAGAAATAATTCATTTTGTAGGAATTGGCGGGATAGGAATGAGCGGTCTTGCTTTAATAATGAAAGATTTAGGTTTTAATGTAAGAGGCTCAGATCAGCAAAGCGGAAAGAATATTGAAAGATTAAAAAAAAATAAAATAAAT
>CACAMG010000047.1 GCA_902533585.1 uncultured Pelagibacteraceae bacterium | reverse complement strand
ATATCAGATTTCTCATACTGCTTTTTTTTTAATGGCGACAGAGGTTTAGATATTTTAAAATTATTTATTAAAAAAAATTTAAAAATAAATAATATATTTATTTCAAAAAAATTTTTGAGACCTCGCATCTTAAAAAGGATACCAAAAAAAAACAAATATATATTAATTCGTAATCTCAATCAGAAAATTATAGCAAAAACACTCAAAAACACAGATATAGCTTTATCATGTGGTTTTCCTCTGATATTCAATCAATCAATTTTAAAACTACCACGTATTGGCTTTTTAAATTGCCATGCTGGTAAATTGCCAAAATATAGAGGAGGATCTCCTTTGAATTGGCAATTAATAAATTGTGAAAAAAACTTTGGTATCAGTGTTATTAAAATGAATAATAAAATTGATGGAGGAGATATATTTTCTGAAAGAAAGTTTTTTATTAAAAAAAATTATGATATCAATAATTTACACAAAATAGCCAACAAAAATTTTCCTAAAATGATAATTGAATCTATAACTAAAATTATAAATAAAAAAAAACCAAAAAAAGTAAGAAAAAAAAGTTTAATTTGGAAACAAAGAACTGAACGTGATTCGTTGTTTAAATTTAAATATAAAACTTTTCATCAAGCAGATAGATTTGTAAGAGCTTTGCAACACCCTTATCCAAATGCTTTCTTTTATTTTAAAGATATAAAATATAAAATTTTAAAAATAAAAAAAATAAAAAAAAAATCAACTCCTGGAGATATTTTGTTTAAGTCAAACAATTTATACCTTGGACTTAAAAATTCAACAGTGAAAGCAGAATTTAAGAATATTTCTCAATGAATAGTTTTTTAAAAAAAGCAACGAGCCTTATAGATAATAAAAAGTGCACCGTTGGAGTCATAGGTCTTGGTTATGTTGGTCTTCCTCTATCGATTTTATTTGCTAAGAATAACTTTAAAATAATAGGTTTTGATATAGATAAAAATAAAGTAAATAAAATTAAGAAAAATGAATCTTATTTAGATAGAATTTCAAATAAAGATATCGCTTTAATTAATAAAAATGGAAAATTTTTTTCAAATTTTAATAAAATTAAAAATTGTGACATAATAATAATATGTGTTCCTACACCACTTAAAAGTAATCAAAGTCCTGATTTAAGCTATATAAGAAGAACAATCACCTCAATTAAAAAATTTTTAAGAAAAGGACAAATTTTAATTCTTGAGAGTACTAGCTATCCTGGAACCACAAAAGAGGAGATATACCTTAAGATTAAAGATAAATTTAATATTGGAGAAAATTTTTTTCTTGGGTTTTCATCTGAAAGAATAAATCCTGGTAAAAATGAAGATTCTATTCAAAAAATTCCAAAAGTAGTTAGTGGATTTTCAAAAAATTGCTTGAAGGTAATATCTGATTTTTATGGAAAATCATTTAATGAAATTGTAATTAGCAAGAGTGTAGAAATTGCTGAATTTTCAAAGCTTTTAGAAAATATTTATAGAACAGTAAACATAGGTTTTATAAACGAGATGAAAGTTTTAGCGGATAAAATGAATTTAGATATTTTTGATGTTATTGATGTGGCTAATACAAAACCTTTTGGTTTTAGAAGATTTTTTCCAGGACCAGGTATAGGAGGTCATTGCATACCCGTAGATCCAAATTATTTATACTGGAAATCAGTAAAAGTGGGTCTGCCCGCTAAGTTTATAAAGCTTTCTGCAAATACAAATATTCTTGTCTTAAATTTTATAATTAAAAAAATTTTAAAAAACTTAAAATATAAAAAAATACCTTTAAATAAATCAAAAATTTTAATTTTAGGCATATCTTATAAAAAAAATATTGATGATTTTAGAGAATCTGCATCAATAAGGTTAATAGAAAACCTTTTAACAAAAGGAATAAAAAAAATATCTATGCACGATCCGTATGTAGATAAGAAACTAAATATTAAAAAGATAAAAAAAATATATTCACTTTCACCTAAAATTTTACAAACCTTTGATATTGTGGTTTTAATGACTGATCATGATTTATTTGATTATGACATGGTAAAGAAAAATTCTAAATTAATCATTGATTGTAGAGGAAGATTTGAAGCTAAAGATAATGTTCAAAGGGGATAATTTTGTTAGTAATTGTCCAAGCTAGAACTTCTTCTAAAAGATTTAAGAATAAAGTATTGTTTAATATTTATGGTAAACCATTAATCTTACATGTTATCGAGAAAATCAAGAAAAGTAATAAAGTTAATATAATTGTTTCGACATCAAAAAAAAAGGAAGATGACTTACTGGTTAAATTGTTATTTAAAAATAAAATAAAATGTTTTAGAGGACCCCAAAATAATGTTGCA
>CACAMG010000046.1 GCA_902533585.1 uncultured Pelagibacteraceae bacterium | reverse complement strand
AATGGCAAAAATTAAATTAGAAAACTTAAAGATAGTAAAAGGCAAAGACCAATTGTCAGTTTATAAATTTGGAAAAAAGCAACATGCAGAACACTTTTTTTGTAAAAATTGTGGCATATATACTCATCATAGATCATATACAAATCCAGAGAACTATGAATTTAATGTTGCATGCATCGACAATGTTGACACTTTTGAATATAAAGAAATTCCAGTATTTGATGGAGAAAAATTATAAATGAAAAATGTTAACGTTTTAGTAAAAAATTTAGGAAATGGGGTAAAGAATGTAAAAATTAGTGATCCAAAAACTTATAATTCTTTATCTTTTGTAACATTAAAATCTCTTTTAAATATTTTTAAAAAACTTAATAAAGACAGCTCAACTAAAGTAATAATTTTAGAAGGAGCTGGAAAAGGTTTTAGCGCTGGTCATAACTTAAAAGAAGTAAGAAGTTTAAAAAAAAGATCTAAATATCTTAAGTTATTTAATCTTTGTTCGCAATTAATGTTGCAAATAGTTGAAGGAAGAAAACCAGTTATCGCAAAAGTTCATGGTGCCGCTTATGCAGCCGGATGTCAATTAGTTGCAAGTTGTGATTTAGCTTACAGCACTAATGATTCAATGTTCGCTACACCTGGTGTAAATATAGGATTATTCTGTAGTACACCGATGGTTGCGGTCAGTAGAAAAGTTAATAGAAAAAGAATGATGAAAATGCTTTTAACAGGCGAACCAATCAAAGCTAATTATGCAAAAGAAATAGGTTTGATAAATGATTATTTTTCAAAATCAAAAATAAACAAAGAAGTTTTAAAAGTAGCAAGAACCATTGCTTCTAAATCAAACTTAACAATAAAAATTGGAAAACAAGCGTTTTATAAACAATTAGAAATGCCTTTAAGAAAAGCATATCAATATACTAGCAAGATGATGACTTTGAACATGATGGCAATGGATGCTAAAGAAGGAATATCTGCCTTTTTAGAAAAAAGAAAACCTAAATGGAAAAACAAATAAAAGATTCAGAAATAAAAGAGATTCTTTCAAATTCTAAGACTATAGCTATGATTGGAATAAGTTCTGAAAAAAAAGGAGAAGACCCCAAAAATTTAAAAAGAAAGCCAGCAAATGTTGTTATGAAATATATGCAAGATTTTGGATACAAAGTAATACCAGTCAACCCATTTTCAAAAGGAGAGATTATAAATGGAGAAACCGTTATTGATGATATTGAAAATATTTCAATTCCTGTAGATATAGTTGATGTCTTTCGTCCATCAAAAGAAACTCCAGCTATTGCTGAAAAAGCTAGAAAAATAGGTTCCAAAGTTTTGTGGTTACAATATGGAATTCATAATGATGAAGCTAAAAAAATTTCGGAGAATTCAAATATAAAATATGTTTCAGATAAATGTATTAAACAAGAATATCAAAAATTATTCCAAAAATCTCATCCTGTATTTCCAGTTTTGAGAAACGAATAAAAAAAGTATTTAATAATTATGAAAAAAGTTTTTTTAGTATATGGACATTATAATGATAAATCATTTAATGCAGCAATAAGGGAAACATTCATAAAAACAGCAGAAAAACAAGGTCATAAAGTTGATTGTGTTGATTTGTATAAAGAAAAATTTGATCCAGTGTTTGCTGGTGAAAAACCAGATGAAGTAGTTTTAAACCATCAAAAAAGAATTGAAAATTCTGATATTATAGTTTTGGTTGCTCCAATTTGGAATTTTAGGATGCCGGCAATCTTGGAAGGTTGGATTGATAAAGTTCTTGCTCCACCATGGGCGTTTAAATTTAAAAAACTCTTTGGAAATTATGGGTATCCTATTGGAAACTTAAAAGGTAAAAAAGCTATAGTATTTTGTACTTATGGATCTCCTCAGTTTGCAATTAGAACTTTTTTTTTAAATATGCCCACTAAAAGGCTAAGGAGAGGTGTATTTAATATATGTGGAATTACAGATGTTGTGTATAGAAGGTATTTTGCTGTTCCATTTGTGAGTGATAAAAAAAGAAAAGAATTTTTAGAGGATGTAGAGAATACAGCTAAAAATATATAAGTTGATTTAACCCATAGTAAAAGGATCGTCCATCGGTTTATCAGATGTATTAAACCAAGTTGTTTTAATTCTTGTATAGTCTTTGATAGATTCAATACCAGCTTCTTTTCCATAACCACTGTCTTTCATTCCTCCAAATGGAGCAGAAGGAGAAATTAATCTATATGTATTTACAAATGTTATTCCAGCACGAATGGCATTTGAAACTCTTAGTCCTCTATTTATATCTTTTGTATATATTCCAGAAGATAATCCATACTGATTATCATTCATTTTATTTATTACCTCTTCTTCATTGTTAAATTTCATTACTGATAAAATGGGTCCAAATAGTTCATTTTCCGCTGCTGGGAGTTTATGATT
>CACAMG010000045.1 GCA_902533585.1 uncultured Pelagibacteraceae bacterium | reverse complement strand
TTTCAAAAAAAAATAAAATTTATTCAAATTTTATTGGAATGGGATATTATGGAACTTATACCCCAAACGTAATTATAAGAAATATCCTAGAAAACCCAGGATGGTATACTTCTTACACTCCATATCAGGCTGAAGTAGCACAAGGAAGATTAGAAATGCTCTTAAACTTTCAGCAAATGATTATTGATTTTACAGGAATGGATATAGCTAATGCATCATTATTAGATGAAGGGACTGCCGCTGCAGAAGCAATGGGATTGAGTAATAGATTAAATAAAAAAGACAGCAAAATAGTTTTTGTTTCAAGTGATTGTCATCCCCAGACAATAGATGTAATTCAAACTAGAGCAGAGCCAATGGGATTAAAAGTAAAAATAGGTCAGGAAACCGACCTAGACAAGCTATCAGAAGATATAATTTGTGGTGTTCTTCAATATCCTGGAACACTTGGAGATATAAAAGATCCTAGTGAGATCATAAGCAAAATTAAGAAAAAAAATGGAAAAGCAATCTTAGCTTGTGATCTACTTGCTTTAGCAAAAATAAAAACTCCTGCCGAATTAGGAGCAGATATTGCAATAGGAAGTTCACAAAGATTTGGAATTCCAATGGGCTATGGAGGTCCTCACGCGGCATTTTTTGCTACCAAAGATGAGTTTAAAAGATCAATGCCAGGAAGAATTATAGGCGTCTCAGTAGATAGACACGGAAACAAGGCATATAGACTAGCTCTTCAAACTAGGGAACAACATATTAGAAGAGATAAAGCTACTAGTAATATTTGTACTGCCCAAGCTTTATTAGCTATTGTTTCTGCGGCCTATGCTATTTATCATGGACCTAAAGGTATAAGAAAAATAGCAGAAAGAGTTTCACAATTAGCTAATAATTTTGCTGATAAAATAAAAAAATCTGGATATGAGATATACTCCAATAACTTTTTTGACACAGTTGTAATTAAAACAAAAGATAATACAGAAAAAATATTTAAGAATGCTTTAGATCAAAAAGTGAATATTCGAAAAGTTAATTCTGAAATGTTAGCAGTTTCTTTTGATGAAAAGAAAAATGTTTTTAGAGCAAATCAATTGTTAAAAATATTTAATTGTGCAGAATCAATCAAAGACAATCCAACTGAAAGCTTACCTAATTTACCAAAAAACCTTTTAAGAACATCAGATTTTTTACAGCATACGGTTTTTAATAGCTATCATTCAGAGACTGAAATGCTTAGGTATTTAAAGAGATTAGAAGATAAAGATATTGCACTTAACCGTTCAATGATTGCATTAGGATCTTGTACTATGAAATTAAATGCAGTTGCTGAGATGATACCTATATCTTGGAGAGAATTTTCAGAACCACATCCTTTTGTGCCAGTTGAACAAATGGAAGGTTTTAGAACACTTTTTACAGATCTAAAAAACTGGTTAAGATCTATTACAGGTTTTTCGGGTGTTTCTTTACAACCAAATGCTGGTGCACAAGGAGAATACGCAGGGTTAATGGTTATCAGAAAATATCATTTAGAAAGAGGTGAAAAAAATAGGAATGTTTGTTTAATTCCAAGCTCAGCGCACGGAACCAACCCAGCTAGCGCACAAATGGTAGGAATGAAAGTTGTTGTTGTTAATTGCGACAAAGATGGCAATGTTGATTTTGAAGATTTAAAAAATAAAGCTAAGCTTCATTCAGAAAATTTAGGTGCCCTTATGGTAACTTATCCTTCTACACATGGAGTTTTTGAAGAAAAAATATCTGAAATTTGTGAATTAATTCACAATAATGGAGGACAAGTTTATATGGATGGAGCAAATTTAAATGCACTTGTTGGAATAGCAAAACCAGGAAATTTTGGCCCAGATGTTTGCCATATAAATTTACATAAAACATTTTGCATACCTCATGGAGGAGGTGGACCAGGAATGGGACCAATTGCATGCAAAAAACATTTAGAAATTTACTTGCCCACTCATCCAGTTATAAAAGACTGTGGACCAGCTACCGGAATCGGTGCTGTTTCTGCTTCACCATGGGGTAGTTCTAGCATTTTATCGATTTCTTGGATGTATATAAAAATGATGGGATCTGAAGGATTAAAATTAGCAACACAGGTTGCAATATTAAATGCAAATTATGTTGCAAATAAACTAAAAAATCACTTTCCCATATTGTATAAAGGAAGCAAAGGCAATGTAGCACACGAATGTATTATAGATATTAGAGCGATTAAAAGCGAAACTGGAATTACAGAAGAAGATATAGCTAAAAGATTAATAGATTTTGGATTTCATGCACCAACAATGTCCTGGCCAGTACCAGGAACTATGATGATTGAACCAACTGAAAGTGAAAATATTAATGAGCTTGATAGATTTTGTGATACTTTGATTAAAATCAAACAAGAGATTGATAAAATTAAATCTGGTGATTTTGATAAATTAGATAATCCTATAAAAAACTCTCCTCATACACATGTTGAACTTACTTCTACAGAATGGAAACATAAGTATTTAAGAGAAGAAGCAGCATATCCTTCGGAATTTTTAAAAACCAATAAATTTTGGCCTCCAGTCAGCAGAGTGGACAACGTTTATGGAGATAAAAATTTGTTCTGTACTTGTCCTAGTATAGATGAATTTAAAGAAGACGCAGCATAGCAATTAATGAAAATTGGGGTAGTTGGATCAGGAATTTCAGGGCTAAGTGCATCGTATTATTTATCAAAAAAACATATTGTCGATTTGTTCGAAAAGGAAGATCATTTTGGGGG
>CACAMG010000044.1 GCA_902533585.1 uncultured Pelagibacteraceae bacterium | reverse complement strand
GGAGGGATTAATAATCCTAACGTTCCTGACCCGGCTAAACTCCCTAACAATATTTTTTCAGGATAATTTCTTTTTCTAAGTTCTGGAATAGACATTTTACCTACTGTGGCGACTGTTGCAGCAGAAGATCCCGATATAGCAGCAAACAAAGCACAACCAACTACATTTACATGAATTAATCCTCCTGGCAGACGAGACAACCAAGGAGACAGACCTTTAAATAAATTTTCAGACAATTTAGTTCTAAATAAAATTTCTCCCATCCATACAAACAATGGTAAAGCAGTAAGTGTCCATGATGAGCTTGTTCCCCAAATAGTAGTTGCCATTGCATCTCCTACTGGTCTTGAAGTGAATATCATCATGCCAATTGAAGAAACTCCTATCATGCTTATAGCAACCCAGATTCCTGAACCAAGAAAAATCAAAAGTATGGATATAAAAAATATTGTAAGATATATTTCAGGCATATTAATTTTTATTTTTTTTATAAATCAGCAAAACAAAATTGTGTAAAATACAGATAAAAAATATTACTGATCCAACAGCAACAGGTACTTGGGGTATCCATATATAAATTTCGTCCGCTCCTTCACTTCTTTCTCCAAATTTTATTGAAAAAAATAACATTCTTAAAAAATAATAAGATAAAAACCCTGAAAAGAATGTTGTAATAAACAAGCACCAAACTTCTAGAAATTTTCTAATGTTTTCTTTTGTTTTTTCTAAAAATAAAGTTATTCGTATGTGACCTTTTTCTCCAAAAGTATAGGCTAGAGCAAGAAAAGATGCTGCTGCCATACTATAACCCGAATATTCGGCTAAGCCTCTAATATAGAAACCAAAAATCCTTGACGCTATTCCTATTATAATAAAGGTAGCAACTAATATTAAAAATAAAGCAGCAAAATAACCTGATATTAAATAAAGTTTTCTTAAATATTTATCTATTTTACAAAGCATAAAAAAAGGCCGTATAATTTGAATATACGGCCTTATTATTACAATTAAAATTGTTATTTATAAGAATCTAAAACTGATTGTCCACGAGAACCAGCTCTTGCTGCCCATTCTTTTGACATAGTTGCACCTACTCCTTCGAAGTGTTTTTTCAATGCACTATTAACCTTGCCAACTACCATTCCTGCGTCAGCTAAAGCTTTTTTATCATCTTTATTACCCTTCTTTGATAGTGCCCAGCCTTTTTTTTCAGCTACGGCAGCTTCTGACATGATTAATTTTTGAGTTGCTGAATCTAACTTGTTCCAAGCATCTTTATTTACAATAATCATATTTTTTGGAAACCATGCAGCTATATCATAAAAATATTTAACTCCATTTTCCCAAATTTTACTGTTTTTACCTGTAGTAGGAGATGTAATCATGCTTTCAACAGCTCCAGTAGAAAAAGCTTGGCTAATTTCAGCCGCCTCGATTTTAGTTGGTGCCATACCGGTAAGTTCTGCAATTCTAATAGTTGCAGAATTGTAAGCTCTAAACTTCAATCCTTTCAAGTCAGCAACGCTTGATATTTTCTTCTTACTATACAAACCTTGAGCTGGCCAAGGAACTGCATATAAAAATACCAATCCTTTTTGATCAAGACCTTTTACTATTTCAGCTTTTGATGCTTGATAAAGTTTCATAGCATCATCATAACTTGTTGCTAAAAAAGGCTGAGAGTCAACTTCTAACAATGGATCTTCTTTTCCAAGAGCAGACATAAATCTTTCACCAATTGGTGCTTGTCCAGTTCTAACTGCTCTAAAAATTTCGCCACCTTTATAAAGTGAGCCTCCCGGATGAGTTACTATTGTAAGTTTTCCTCCGCTTTTTTCAGTCACATTTTTTGCAAATTCAGTCGCATTAGCTGAATGAAAATTTCCTGCTCCATAAGCCAAGGCCATATCCCATTTCTCTGCAGCATTTGCTGTATTTAAAAAAAATAAAAGAGATGCAAGGACTGATATTAAATATTTTAAAAATCTCATTTTTCCTCCTGTTTTAAAAACTTTATTTCATAACTTATCCAATATTAAATCAATAAAAATTTAACACTACTTTTGATTGAATAGATCAAAATTTAGGATAATATATTGATACTTTGTTAGAAGAATCTATAGCTTTAGTACAAATTATTTTCATTGATGTGATTATGGCGGCAGACAATGCCATAATTATTGGAATGATTGCCGCAAGCTTTGCCCCTAAGCATAGAAATCAAATTATACTATGGGGAGTCCTTGGTGCTTTGATTTTTAGAATTATATTTGCGTTCTTTGCATCATACCTGTTTGGTTTTGCTTATGTAAAAATTTTAGGTGGTCTTTTGCTAATTTGGATTGTAAATGATTTAAGAAGAGATTTATTTAATAATAAAAAAATAAAATCACCAACTAAAATATCTAAAGAACCGTCTTATATTCAAAGTGTTTATAAAGTTTTATTTGCCGACATTACATTAAGCTTTGATAATGTAATTGGAGTTGTTGGAGCAGCAAAAAATAATTATAATTTAATGATATTTGGACTTGTTTTATCGATGGTTTTAGTTGTTACTCTCGCGAGATTCTTTGCTGAACAAATAAAAAATCATCAATGGTTTGGTTATCTAGGACTCTTCATAATTGTGATTGTTGCATTACAATTAATTATTGGTGGTTTGGTAGATTTAAACATTCTAGCAATAAATGAAGGTTTTAAAAGATTCTTTTAAGACTTTTCTGCTGACTCAATACTTTTTAATCTCTCATATATTGAAGCAATTTTATCACAATATAAGGAA
>CACAMG010000043.1 GCA_902533585.1 uncultured Pelagibacteraceae bacterium | reverse complement strand
AATAGAGCTACTTTTTTTGATTATAAAAGTTTCATAGAAAGAAATAAAAATTATCCAAGAATTGGTAGAATTAAATACTTAGCTGAACATAAAATGTCAACAAAAGTTTTATCGCCAGAAAAAATTGTACAATGGTTTAATGGAAATGAGCCTTTAAGTGGATATGGAAAAATTATTTTAGGAGAAAGTTTAATTGCTCTTGGCAAAAAATCTGATGGGATACAATTAATTAAAAGTGGTTGGATACATGCAGATTTAAGTCGTTCTGATCTAAAATATTTCAGAAAGAAATATAAAAATTATTTAAATAGTGATGATTATATTAAAAGAGCTGATTACCTAGCTTGGGAAAATAAATATTGGGATTTAAAAAGAATGTTAAGATATTTGCCAAAAAAATATCAACTTTTATATACAGCAAGGCAACTTTTGATGAGCAAATCCTATGGGGTTGATAACGCAATTAGTAAAGTACCTCAAGATATGAAAAATGATCCTGGTCTTCAATATGATCGACTTAAATGGAGAAGAAAAAGAGGAAGAGTTGATAGCTCTTTAGATATTTTATTAAAAATAAAAAATACTAAAGAATATATGGTAAGACCTGACAAATGGTGGATTGAAAGATCTATTATAGCGCGTTCTTTAATTTATAAAAAAAAATATGAAACAGCGTATAAAATTTCTAGTAAACATGCTTTAAGTGAAGGTCCTGAATTCGCTGAAGCTGAATGGATGAGTGGATGGATTGCTTTTAGTTTTTTAAAAGATCCAATTTTAGCTGAAGAACATTTTAAACGTTTTTACGAAAATGTTGGTTACCCAATTAGTTTGTCGAGGGGAGCATATTGGTTAGGAAGAACATATGAAAAGCTTGGTAATAAAGAACTTTCTCAATATTGGTATAATCAAGGAGCAAAATTTTTGACAACTTATTATGGTCAATTATCTTATCTAAAGATTTCTCCAAATAAAGAATTTCAATTAAATGAATTAATGAAAGTTGATAAAAGTTTTGCTGAATCTTTTTATAAAAAAAAGTTAGTTGCAATTGTTCATTTATTAGATGAATTAAACAAGGATAAATATACCAAACATATTTTAAGGCATCTAGCTAACGAAGATATAGAAAGTGGTAGTGAAGTTTTGGCTGCTAAACTTGCTACGGATATATCCAGATTTGATTTTGCAATTCAAATTTCAAAGATTGCTTCTTATGAAAAAAGATTTCATAATAAATATAATTATCCCATTATTAGTGTGCCAAAAAACGTGAAAGGACGAAAAATACCAGAGGCTGCTTTTATATTATCTGTAATACGTCAAGAAAGTGAATTTGATACTAGTGCTCATAGTCATGCTGGTGCACAAGGTTTAATGCAATTAATGACATACACGGCCAAGGTTGTGGCTAAACAAGCAAAAATATCATATTCTAAATCAAAACTTACTAAAGACCCTGAGTATAATATAAATCTTGGCTCTTATTATATGGCAGGCCTTCTACTAGAATATGATGGAGCATATCCATTTGCTATAGCCGCATACAATGCTGGCCCTAAAAGAGTTAGATATTGGAATAAAATAAACAAAAATCCCCAAAAAAAACAAATTGACTATGTTGATTGGATTGAATTAATTAAATTTAAAGAAACAAGAAATTATGTTCAAAGAGTTTTGGAAAACTATAATGTTTATAGATATATTTTAGAACAAAAACCTATAAAATTAAAAAATTTATTCAAAAACGATCCACTTTTTTAAAAATGAAATCTATAAACAATTATATTATTTCAATTATATCTATTCTGATTGTTCTTTCTTTAATTGAAATTATATTAAGAATAAAAGGCGATTTACCTAGAGATAGCAATTTTAAAATCAATAAAAATAATGAACCTGTGGTTTACCAAGAAGACTCGAAAATTGGATGGATACACAAACCAGGTAACTATACATTTGCACCTTGGTCAAAAGAAGGTAAATACACAAATTTTAAAGTAAATGACGATTTAAGTAGATCTACTTACTATAAAAGTAAAAAAAATAATAATATATTTTTTATTGGTGGTTCATTAACTCAAGGTTGGGCTGTTGATGATAAAGACAATTATGTTTCATTGTTTCAAAAAGAATTCACAAATTATAGAGTAAAAAATTATGGTGTCGGTGGATACGGTGGATATCAATCGCTTTTATTGCTAGAAAAAGTAATTAAAAATTCAAATAATTTATCACATGTTTTTTATGGTTTTATTCCTCATCACGAAGTCAGAAATGTTGCGGCTGGTTCATGGGTTTCTTTTTTAAACAAACATTCTAGAAGAGGACATACTTCTGTACCCTATGCTTCAATAGACAAAGCTGGCAATCTTTTAAGATACCAGCCTTCTGATTACCTTAAAATACATTTTGGCAACAAATCTTCATTAATAACTAAAATTGAAAAAAGAATAATGAAAATAAGATCTAAAAGAAGAGAAGTAAAACAAGTTGATATATCTAAAAAAATTATTGAGGAAATGAAAAATGTTTCTGAAAAAAAAGGTGCTAAATTTCACATAATATTAATAAATAAAATTAAAGAAGAAAATCTTAATAATTATAACAATTTTTTTAATAATAAAAAAATTTCTGTAGCAAATTGCCAAGTGCCTGAAGGATCTGGATTTAATATTATAGGTGAAGGTCATCCAAATAGAAAAGCCTATATGATAGTAAAAAATTGCTTATCCAATTATTTTAAAAAAATTATCAAAAATTAATGGCGGAGAGTGTGGGATTCGAACCCACGGTAGAAAATTAATCCT
>CACAMG010000042.1 GCA_902533585.1 uncultured Pelagibacteraceae bacterium | reverse complement strand
ATTTTCAACATTATCTGCTGACAATTTACATTTTTTAAAATTAAGTAAAAGAAAATTTCCACTTACTTCATTAGTTGTAATATTATATTTTTTTAATTTGTTTTTAATTAATTTACCCCAAAAAAAATTATGTTTAACTGATTTGTTAATAAATTTTTTATCTTTTAGGGATTCGATTGCACACAACTGTGCAATTCTGTTTACGTTAAATGGTGGCTTAATAAGATTTAAAGCATTTATAATCTCCTTACTACCATATCCCCAACCTATTCTTAATGATGCCAAACCATAAATCTTTGAAAAAGTTCTTAAAATAAATACATTTTTAAAATTTTTAAAAATTTTTAAAC
This sequence comes from uncultured Pelagibacteraceae bacterium, assembly GCA_902533585.1. Lineage (GTDB taxonomy): Bacteria > Pseudomonadota > Alphaproteobacteria > Pelagibacterales > Pelagibacteraceae > Pelagibacter. The sequence goes on along the minus strand of CACAMG010000042.1, from coordinate 2,643 downwards.
CAGAAGAATATTTTTTATCTTTCATATATTCATCATATGCATCATCCACAACTAGTAAAATTCTACTATTTAATCTTTTTCTCAAATTTATTAGTTCATTTTTACATAAATATGTTCCAGTTGGATTATTTGGATTCGCTAAAAAAACAATTTTAGTTTTTTTGTTAACTTTTTTTATTATTTCATCAACTGATATTTTAAATTCTTTTTCTTTAGAAAAAACTACTTTTGCACCTACTATAGATGAGTATATTCTGTACATTAAAAAACTATATTCTGGCACTACTACCTGGTCACCAGGTTTAAGAAAAAGCTGGCATAGCATTTGAATTACTTCATCTGATCCTGATCCACATATAATTTTATTAAAATTACAATTAAATTTTTTTGAAATTAATTTTCTTAGCTCTGCTGCTTTGCTATCTGGATATCTAGATATTTTATTATCTTGCCTTTTTAAAACTGTTTTAACTCTTAAGCTAAAACCTAAGGCAGACTCGTTAGCAGATAATTTTATTACATTTTTCTTTTTTTTCAAAAAAGATCTACCCGGCTTATAAGCTTTTATTTTTATTGTTCTGAAAGTTGGCAAATTCATAATTTTAATATTTTTTATCTTTATAGATAAAAAATAAATTATTTACATAAAATAAGGTGCTTTTTTAAAAAAATTGACATATAAAAAAGTATAATGTAATAAACCATTGCGCTGATTTAACTGAATTGCGAGCGCTTTAAAAAAACCGCTAAATAAGTTTTTTTCCTCACAATTCACTAACAGTTTTAAATTATGAATGCTGTAGAAAATATAAAAAAAATAATTGTACAAAAACCTCTTAAACTTGATTGTGGAAAAACCATAAGCAATTATCCTTTGGCCTACGAAACATATGGTAACCTAAATGAAAAAAGAGATAATGCTATATTAGCTTTTCATGCTTTGTCAGGTGATCAATTTTTAACTGGTACAAATCCAATAACAAACAAAAGTGGATGGTGGTCATATTTAGTAGGACCAAATAAAGCAATAGATACAAATAAATTTTTTGTAATATGTGCAAATGTAATTGGTGGGTGTATGGGTTCCTATGGTCCAAGCAGTGTTGATCCAAAAACAAATAAAAAAATTGGTACAAATTTTCCAGTAATAACAATTAACGATATGGTTAATGCTCAATATAACTTATTAGATTTTTTTAAAATTGATAAGTTATTTAGTGTAATGGGAGGATCAATGGGCGGAATGCAAGTTTTACAATTTGTTGCAAATTTTCCTGAAAAAACTAAAACAGCTATTCCAATAGCATGTACGGCAAGTCATTCAGCACAAAATATTGCTCTTAATGAGTTGGGTAGACAAGCAATAATGGCTGATAGTAATTGGAAAAAAGGAGATTATCTTAATTTAGAAAACTCTCCAGACAAAGGTTTGTCTGTTGCAAGGATGGCAGCTCATATAACTTACCTTTCACAGAAAGGTTTGCAGGAAAAATTTGGAAGAAAGCTTCAAGAAAGAGATGATTTGAAATTTAGTTTTGATGCAGATTTTCAAATTGAAAGTTATCTTAGACATCAAGGTTCAGCATTTGTTGATAGATTTGATGCTAATAGCTATCTTTATATAACAAGAGCAATGGACTATTTTGATTTGGTTAAACAATATAAAGGAAATCTTTCTGATGCTTTTAAAAAAAACAAAACAAAATTTTTTGTAATTTCTTTTACTTCAGATTGGCTTTATCCAACATCTGAAAATAAGGAAATAGTTATTGCTCTAAATGCTGCTGGAGCTGATGTAGGTTTTATTGAAATTTCAAGCGACAAAGGTCATGATTCATTTTTATTAGATGTTCCTGATTTTTTAAAAAGTATAAATAATTTTTTAGAAGCAAATTATTAAAAATTTATGAAAAAAGAATTTCAAATAATATCTGAATTAATTCAAAAAAATAAAAGAGTAATTCAAATGCTATGCCAGCTTTTTCTTAAACCTGGTGACCAGGTAGTAGTGCCAGAATATAGTTTTTTAATGTACAGAATATACTCATCTATAGTAGGTGCAAAAGTAGTTTTTTCTAAAGAAAAAGAATTTAAAATATCAGTTGATGAAATAATAAAAAAAAGTTAACAAAAAAAACTAAAATTGTTTTTTTAGCGAATCCAAATAATCCAACTGGAACATATTTATGTAAAAATGAACTAATAAATTTGAGAAAAAGATTAAATAGTAGAATTTTACTAGTTGTGGATGATGCATATGATGAATATATGAAAGATAAAAAATATTCTTCTGGTTTAAAAATTTTTAAAAATTTTAAAAATGTATTTATTTTAAGAACTTTTTCAAAGATTTATGGTTTGGCATCATTAAGAATAGGTTGGGGATATGGTAGTAAGGAGATTATAAATGCTTTAAATCTTATTAAGCCACCATTTAACGTAAACAGAATTGCACAGTTGTGTGCAATCGAATCCCTAAAAGATAAAAAATTTATTAACAAATCAGTTAAACATAATTTTTTTTGGGGTAAATTAATTAAAAACAAATTAAAAAAATATAATATTACAACTAATGAAGTAAGTGGAAATTTTCTTTTACTTAATTTTAAAAAATGTAAATTGTCAGCAGATAATGTTGAAAAT
>CACAMG010000041.1 GCA_902533585.1 uncultured Pelagibacteraceae bacterium | reverse complement strand
AAAGTTTAAGTGAATTTAAACCTCAATATTTTAATTTTAAGAATAGAAACAAATTTTTATCGGTAGGTAGATTAACCAAGCAAAAAAATTTTTCATTTTTAGTAAATTCGTTTTCAATACTTGTTAAAAGATTTAAACAAATAACACTTACTATTATAGGGGAAAATGCCGAAGAAGAAGAATTGCTAAAAAAATTAATAATAAAAAAAAACCTTCAAAACAATGTTTTTCTTTTAGGTTATAAAAAAGACATTAACAACTTATACAAAGACTATGATTGTTTTATTCTTTCTTCTTTATATGAAGATCCTGGAGCTGTTCTTATAGAAGCAGCCAATAATTTTTTGCCAATTATTTCTTCAGATTGTCCTAGTGGACCAAAAGAAATTTTAGAATATGGTAAAAATGGATTTTTATTTAAAACAAACGACCAAAATGATTTCTTAAAAGTATTTGAAGAGTATATTAATGCGCCAGAGAATGAATTAAAAAATAAAATTTTAAGTCTAGGAAAAAAAATTGAAGAATATACTTCCGCGAATCATTGTAATGATCTCATAACTATACTTAAAAAAAATTTATGAATTTCTTTTCTTAACTATAATCATTAAGCTGTAATATAGAGATAAATTTAACCAAAAAATTGAGGCATTAAAACTTGTAAAAAAACTTCCTGAAGGAATTAACGGATAAAAAAAACTAATTATTAAAATAAAATTTGTTAATATTATAAAATCCTTTTTTAAAATGAAAAAATTATAAAATTGCTTCATAAATAAAAAAATAACAATTAAAAAAATAAGAAAACCAAACATGCCATGTTCAGCTAATAACTCATAGTAAAATTGATGAGGATGTGTTGTACAAGTAACATTATCAAATTCAGCTTTACTTAAAAAATCATATTTATCTTTTTCACAAATTATTCTAAAATTTTTATTACCAACTCCAAAAAATTTTTTTTCATTAAAAATCTTTAATGCATCAGATCTATGCTTTCCATACTCGGTTTCGTCAATATATTTAAAAACATTATAATTATTATTCTTGATAGGCAAAAAGACATTCTCGTAGTATTTGGCTTTAAATTCTGATTTGTTTAAAAAAATTGCTGAAATTACAACTAATAAAATTCCCGAACCAATAATTATTTTAGGTAAATTTTTTTTTTCTACAAAAAAGATTAAAGGCAAAACAACAGTTAAGCATTTTAAAAAATTAGCTCTTTCTCCAGTAACATATATTGCCAAAATAAAAAAAAATAAAATATATACAAATAAATTTTTATTTTTTTTATTTGAATATTTAATATTAAAGATTACCGGGATCAAAGATAATCCAAAAAGTAGTGATCCTGCCTTTAGTTCATCGAACATAAAACTTGAAGTTCTGTGTTTTGGTATTGCAGTTACATATCCCAATATATTTTCATGAAATGTGAATTGGTAATATAAATCTAAGCTAAATAAAATTAAAATTATTATCCAGCAATAAAATATAAATTCAATTCTATATTCTTTTGATGTTAAAAAAGTTATTGTACCTAAAACAAAAATTAAATATTTTATAAAAAATAAGTTTCTTAGCAAAGAACTGTTATAATTAATTGAAAATATTAGATTTATAATTAGGTAAGCCGCGATAAATAACAATACAAATAAAAGTGGTTTTAAATTATTACTAATTAATTTTTTTCTGAATTTGATCAGATATATTAATGACAACAATATTATTATGCTTTCACTTACCAAGGTTCCAGCAATTAAACCTAATGGTATTAAACAAATTAGAAAAAAAATTATTTTAGATATTAAATCTTCTCTTGATAATTTTACTAGAAAATTACTATAGTACTGGTAGAAAGTATTCATAAAATTTTTTATTTAATTTAGATGCTCATTAATATTTTTGATACTTTAATAATTTTCTTAATAGTTAACCTAATTACTTTTTCGTATATTGGTTACGGATTTTTTATATTAAAAATTTTTAATTATCAATTTTCAAATTTAAATCTTGGTTATATCGGAATAGCAGGGTGTTTTCTATTAATACTTTTGTCCTATATTACAATATTTGCTTTTCCGCATAATAGCTTACACAATATAATTGTAATTAGTTTTGGAATTTTGTTTTTTTTAATTAATTATAATTTTTTAGATGGAAAAAAACTAAGGCAATTGACAATATTTATATTGTTAACTTTCTCTTTTTTATTAATTTCGAAAACCCATGATGATTTTTCATATTATCATCTTCCCTATGCTTTAAATCTTTCTGAAAACAAGATTCAATTTGGTTTAGGAAATTTAAATTTAGCTTTTAGACACCATTCCTCAATATTATTTTTGAATTCTTTAACATATTTGCCTGTTATCAAATACCATTTGTTTAACTTACCAAATTATTTAATTTATATATTTGTTAATCTGGTATTGCTCGAAGAAGTAATAAAAAAAAATAATCATCACTATTTAAAAATATTTTCACTTTTTTTTCTTATTTTAATTAACACCAAGCTTACAAGACTTTCGGAATATGGCACAGATATTGCTGGTCAATTAATATTAGTAATTCTATTTCTTAACTTAGTTAAATTTTTCTTAAATAAAAAAATGAATAACAATAATTTGTTATTAATATTTTTGCTATTGTTTCTACTTACTTCCTTTAAGGTTTATTTCATTATTTATTTTTCTTTATTCCCTATAGTTTTATATTTTATTTTAAAAAGTAATAATAATATCTTTGCAACATTTAATTTTAAAGTTTCTTTATTTTTTTCAGTATTTATAATTTTAATTTTGGCACATAATTTTTTAAGTACAGGCTGCCTAGTTTATCCAATTAAAAGTACATGCTTGGGATCATTTTATGATTGGACGATTTTACATAGTGAAATAGAAAGATTAAAAACTTGGCTTAATTTATGGTCAAAAGCTGGAGCTACACCAAAGTTTAAAGTTGATAATGTTGATCATTATTTAACAGGATTAAATTGGGTGAGCAATTGGATTGATAGATATTTTTTTACTAAAGTAAGTGATTATTTACTAATATTATTTGTTATAACAACAACATTAGTTCTCTCTTTTAAAAATTTATTTACTATAAAAATTAATTTAAAGAAAAAATTTAAAAGAATTTCATTATTTTTAATAATTTTTTCTTTTGCATTTGTAGTTTTCTGGTTTTTTAATCATCCTTCTCTAAGATATGGAGGTTATATTCCAATTGCTATT
>CACAMG010000040.1 GCA_902533585.1 uncultured Pelagibacteraceae bacterium | reverse complement strand
AGTATTTTCTGTTTCTTTTTTATCTTCCTTCTTTCGATCTTTTTTTGGTATAGCTTTTTGAGGATTATTACCATTTGCTGGCATTTCAATAATTTGCTTTTCACCTAAAATTCTTGCTACACGAACAGTAGGTTTTGCTCCTTGACTTAACCAATATTTAATTCTGTCTTGTTCAAGTCCAATTCTTTCTTCTTTTTCTTTTGGCAATAAAGGATTAAAAAAACCTAATTTTTCAATAAACCTTCCATCTCTAGCAAACCTACTATCTGCTACGACAATTTTATAAACAGGTCTCTTTTTTGTTCCTCCCATTGATAGTCTTAATTTTAACATTTTTCTCCTTTTTTTATTTTAATTGATTAAAAAGTTCTGGCGGTATTCCTTTATCCGCCATACCTTTAACGTTTCCTTTTGACATTTTTTTCATCATTTCAGACATCATTTTAAACTGTTTTAACAGCTTATTGATAGTGGCTACATCAGTGCCAGAGCCATTAGCAATTCTTTTTTTTCTAGATCCATCAATTATTTTTGGATTATTTCTTTCTTTTTTGGTCATTGACAAAATTACAGCTTCATTTTGAGTAATTATTTTTTCATCTACTCCTGACTGATCCATTTGTGCTTTAATTTTAGAAACTCCAGGCAAAAAAGACATTATTCCTTCGATGCCGCCCATTTTTTTCATCTGTCGAAGCTGAGTCAAATAATCTTCCATAGAAAACTGACCTTTTTTTAAACTTTCTTCTGTTTCTTTAATTTTTTCTTGATCTAAATCTGCAGCTGCTTTTTCTACAAGAGATACAACATCTCCCATTCCTAAAATTCTATTCGCTATTCTGTCTGGATGAAATACTTCTAGATTTTCAATTTTTTCACCTACGCCTAAAAATTTAATTGGGACTTTTGCTACATGCTTCATACTTAAAGCTGCTCCACCTCTTCCGTCGCCATCTGATCTTGTAAGTATGATTCCAGTTAAATTTACAGTATTTTTAAATTCTTTAGCAACATTAGCGGCTACTTGACCAGTCAAAGAGTCCGCAACAAGAAAAGTTTCCGTTGGATTAATAATGCTTTCAATTTGTTTTATTTCACTCATCATCTGAAGATCGATTTGAGTTCTTCCTGCTGTATCAAATAAAATAACTTCGGAGCCACTTAAATTTGCAGCACTGACTGCTCTTCGACAAATATCTGCTGGTAATTGACCTTCAATAACTGGCAATGTGTTTATGCTGTTCTGTTCTCCTAGCAATCTTAGTTGTTCTTGAGCTGCCGGCCTATAGACGTCTAAGCTTGCCATAATTACTTTTTTCTTTTTATTTTTTTCTAAATAATTTGCAAGTTTTGCTGTGGTGGTTGTTTTTCCAGATCCTTGCAAACCTACTAACATAATAGGAACCGGTGGAACTGCGTTTAAATTAATTTCAGAGTTAATATTACCTAATAAAGATATCAATTCGTCATAAACTATTTTTACAACCATTTGACCAGGAGATGTAGATCTAACTATTTCTTTACCAAGGGCCTTTGGTTTAACATTATTTACAAATTCTTTAACAACGTCTAAAGATACATCTGCTTCTAAAAGTGCAGTTCTTATACCCCTTAATCCTTCATCTACTTGTTTTTCATCAAGAGAAGGAGCTTTTTTTAATGAAGAAAAGATTTCCTCAAATTTATTTGTTAAGTTTTCAAACATATTTTTTTACACAGCAGCTATCGCACCAGTGGGCGAACCCTCGCTGACTGGTGTCGATCTCTTTGTCCCCAAAGACACCGCAAATTGCTGTTTTTTGCGGAAACGGCATCAACCTATAATAGAGGTTCAAAAAGTCAATAAATAAGTTAAGTATTCAAATATATGGAATTTAAAGCCTTTAAAATGGATGGACTGGGTAATGACTTTGTGATTATTGATCAAAGATTACAAGAACTAAATTTATCAAAAGATCAAATAATTAAAATATGTAATCGTAATTTTATCGGGTGTGATCAATTAATTATTATAAAAAAAAATAATGAAATTGGTGTTAGTTTAGAATTTTACAATTCAGATGGTAGCGTATCTGGAGCGTGTGGAAACGGAACAAGGTGTGTGGCTTATCTTCTTTCAAAAGAAAATAATAAAAAAGAAATCGAAGTTTGGACTTCATCAGGAAATTTAAAATCAAAAATTTTAGATAATAATATAGTTGAAACTGAAATCGGAGTGCCAAAAATATCTTGGAATGAAATTCCATTAATTAAAGAATTAAATACTAAAAACTTAAATATTAATATCTTGGATAAAAACAATAAAGAACATGCGGGAGGTACTGCGGTTAATGTTGGAAACCCACATATTGTTTTTTTTGTAAAAAATATTGAAGATTATGAAATAAAAAAAATTGGCCCAGAAATTGAGCATCATAATTTTTTTCCAGAAAAATGTAATGTAACACTCGCGCAAAAAATTAATGATAATTTAATTAAAGTTAAAGTTTGGGAAAGAGGAGCTGGATTAACAAAAGCATGTGGAACAGCAGCGTGTGCTACTGCTGTTGCTGGTAAAATTAATGGACTAACAAAATCAAAAACTGATATTGAATTTATGCTGGGTAAAATCTCTGTATATATTGATGAAAAAAATAGCGTTCACATGAAGGGTGTAGTTTCAAAAATAAATGAAATTAATATTAAACTTTAATGGGTATATTTGAAAAATTTAAAATAGGATTTAAAAAAAGTGCAGCAAATATTGCATCTGGACTTAAAGAAATAATTATAAAAAAAGAAATAGATGATCAAACTCTTGATAAAATTGAAGAATTTTTGATTAGTTCTGATGTGGGAACAGAAGCTGCTTTAGAAGTAAAAGAAAAAATTTCACAAAAAAAGATTGATCCAAATTTGGATTCGATTAATGAAGTGAACAAAGTTTTAAAGGAATATATAATTTCCTTAACAAAACCTTTAGAAAAAAAAGATTTTTTTAAAAAAAAAAATAACCTTAATATAATCTTAGTTTCAGGCGTAAATGGAGTAGGAAAAACAACAACAATTGGTAAAATTGGTAAATTATTAAAAAATAATAGTAACAAAGTTCTATTTGCGGCATGTGATACATTTAGAGCAGCAGCAATAGAGCAATTAGAAAAATGGTCTGAAAAAGTTGGAATTGAAATAATCAAATCTCCTTCTGGTTCTGATCCTGCTTCTGTTGCATATAAAGCTCTGGAATACGCAAAAAAAAATAATTTTGATCAACTAATCATTGATACTGCCGGGAGATTGCAAAATAAAAAAAATCTTATGGAGGAATATAAAAAAATTGCAAATGTTACAAAAAAAATTGATCAAACATC
>CACAMG010000039.1 GCA_902533585.1 uncultured Pelagibacteraceae bacterium | reverse complement strand
AGAAATTAATTGATAAGATTTATGAAACAAAATTTTAAGCATAAACTAGCAGATCAAACTATTGATAAAAAAGAAATTGCAAGATTGAGTCAATGGCTTTTAAAATATAAAAAACTAACAATTGGAAAAAAAACTGAACAGTTCCAGAAAAGTTTCTCAAAATTTTTAAAGATAAAAAATTCATTATTTGTAAATAGTGGATCTTCAGCAAATTTACTTATAGCCCAATCTTTGTTAGAAGCAGGATATTTAAGAAACAAAGTTATAATAGCCCCAGCACTATCCTGGGTCACAACTATAACTCCATTTCTTCAATTAGGGTATAAAGTAGAATTATGTGACTGTAACTTTAATAATTTAGGCTTAGATTTAGATCATTTAGAGTACTTATGTAAAAAAGTTAAACCTTCAGCAATAATATTGGTACACGTTTTGGGACATTCAAATGATATGAAAATGCTTATGAAGATTTGCAAAAAATATAAAATTGTTTTGATTGAAGATACGTGTGAGTCGCTAGGTTCTAAATATAATAAGAAGAATCTCGGAACGTTTGGTTTAGTTTCTTCTTTCTCATTTTATTATGGACATCATATTTCAACTATTGAAGGAGGAATGGCTTGCACAAATGATGCAAAACTTGCAAAAATTATGACAAGCGTTAGATCTCATGGCTGGTTAAGAGACCATAGTGAAAAAGAAAAAAAACAATTGTTTAAAAAATACAAAATTTCTAATTTTCAATCAAAGTTTAGTTTTTTTTACTCAGGATTTAATATTAGACCAACTGAAATAAACGCGTTTCTAGGAATATCCCAACTAAAAAAAATTTATAAAATTGTAAAAATAAGAAATAGAAATTTTAATTTATATAAAAAAGAGCTTAACAACTACTATTCAGTCAGATGTGATACAGAAAATCTTTCAAGTTTTGGTTATGCCACTTTAGTAAAAAATAGAGATGAAGTTTATAAACATTTATTATCAAAAAATATTGAATGTAGACCAGTAATTTCTGGAAACATTGCAAAACAACCATTTTGGAAAAATATGCATAAAAAACATAATTTACCAAATGCGAATCTTATTCATCAAAATGGAATTTACCTTCCAAATCATGCAAATCAAAAAGTAAATGATATTAAATTTATTTGTAAAGAATTCAAAAAAGTAGCCAAGGTAAAATTAGTTTTATATTAAAAATGTCCAAGTGTATTGTGATTCCGTCATTCAACGAATATGAAAATATTAACTATTTATTAGAAGAAATTTATAAATGTAAATTAGATGATTTGAAGATAGTTATAGTTGATGACTCTGAAATAAATTTTGAAAATAAAATTAAATTTAAAGATAAAAAAATTATTTATTTATATAGAGGGAAAAAACAGGGAAGAGGATCTGCTATTTTATACGGAATTAAATATATGCTGGATACAGACAGTAATATTAATTTATTTATCGAAATGGATGCAGATATGTCTCACAACCCTAATGAGTTAAATCGTAATATTAATTATTTTATATCAAATAAATTAGATTTATTAATTTCAAGCAGATATAAGAAAAATAGCAAAATATTGAACTGGCCAATTCGCAGAAAAGTTTTATCTTTTTTGTCAAATAAATTATCAAAATTTGTTTTAAAAGTTAATATTACTGATTATACCAATGGATATAGAATATATTCAAATGAAGCAGCTAAGTTTATTGTAAAAAATTGTGGAAAAATAGGAGACGGATATATCGTTCTTTCTGAAATACTAATCCAACTATTTTATAATAATTTTAAGGTTGATGAGATAGAAACAGTTTTTGTTAATAGAGTCAGGGGCGCCAGCAATGTAAGCTTTTCCGAAATTTTTTCGTCTTTGGTTGGGCTTTATAAGATTTGGAGAGAAAAAATAAAATTAGATAGTATTATCTCCTCCAATTAAATGATCAGCCAATCTTAAAGAAAACTGAATTATACTTAGAGTTGGATTTGCATGTCCACTTGATGGAAATATTGAACTTCCACAAATATATAAATTATTAATATCATGCACTTTCAAATTTTTATCTACAACTGAGTTATTTTTATTTTCACCCATTATTGTTCCACCTATGTGATGATAACCTGCGTCTGAAATAAAATTTTTGATATCATATATTGCTTGATCTCCAGCAATTCTTCCAAGATCTTCTTTAATAAAATATAATCCAATTTGATTAATCATTTCTTTTGCTGTTTCTAGAGTTTTTTTAGATATATTATATTTTAATTTAATTCTGGGTACACCCATTCGATCTTTTGATGAAGATAAAATTATTTGATTTTTATATTCTGATTCTTGTTCCCAGGATGAACTTACGGTCATTCCACAAAGTAATTTTTTATTAAATAAACTAACCATTTTTTTTGACAGTTTGGGAGCTACACACAAAAGATCTTTGATATTATTTTTTAAACTATTATTGTCTCTGTCGTGGATAGTTAAAAAAATTGATGAATTTAAAATATTTTTTTTTTTAATTAATTTTTCTGTTGGAGATATAGAAACGGTAAAATTTCCCCAATTTCTGTAGTTTTTAAATTTTTCAAAATCGTTCTCTAAATTTTTTTTAATCAAATTAAAATTGCCAACCCCTGAGCCAATTGTTTTAAAAGGGTGTTCCATCCAATAATTTCCTATTGGTAGTTTTTTTGAAATAGATGGATTGTTTTCTCTAAACCACAAAAGTAATCTTGAATTTTCAATTCCTCCACAAGCAAGAACTAAAAAATTTGTTTTTATTGAAAAAGTTTTTTTTGATTTTAAAACTATTTTATCCACAGTTTGATTATTCATTTTTATATTATAAATTGCGCAATTAAGAATAAGATTAATAAATTTTGAATTTTTAATATGTTCAAAATATTTTTCATAAAATCTCACACTGGAGTCTTGAAATTCTATTATTTTTAAATTTTTATTAATTTTTTTCTCTTGAAATTTATTTGGAATTTCTAGTATTTTGCAACTCTGTTTTAAAAAAGGATCAAGATTTTCTTTTTTTACTGGCCAATTTTTAAAATCATAATTATCAAGAGTTCTACACGTTCCTCCCCAATGCCCAGTTGTACCTCCGAATTGACTTAGTCGAGTAACAGAAAGATCTGAAGGGAAATTGCCAATCACTTCACCTTTGTATCTATTTTGTGCTAAATTAGAATATAGTTCATTGCCAGCCTCAACTATTAAACATTCGATTTCTTTTTTTTCAAGTTCAAGAGCTAGAGAAATGCCCGCGGGTCCACTACCGCAGATTACGATTTTATATTTTTTATTTAACAAATCGTCATCTTGAATTATCATAAATCTTTATCGCTTAAAATCCATTTTAGTTTAGGTTTTTTTTTAAAAAATGACCTAGAAAAATTTTTTCCTTTTAAAATAAAATTTAATG
>CACAMG010000038.1 GCA_902533585.1 uncultured Pelagibacteraceae bacterium | reverse complement strand
TTATACCCATTCCATAATGTTGGTATGCTAAAGTTGAATCGATAAATCTATCAATTAAAATAATTTTTTTTTTGTGATTTTTTGTTATTATTTTTTCTATATTTTCACTTCTAGAAGCAAAGTATAAAAATAGATCAGTTATAGGGTTAAAATTTGATTTTTTGTTAAGTATCATTCTTCTTATTTTTTCTGAATTTAAAGAACCACCGGGCTCTCTAATTTTAATAAATTTTCTTTTAATTTTTTTTAAATAATTAGAAACATTGTTTACATGAGTCGTTTTTCCAGAACCTTCAATACCCTCAAAGACAATTATAGGATTTTTATACATCGCCCCAGATCAAATAATTAATAGATTTGATCAATCTTGAAAAAACATTTAATTTTTTTACATTTTCAGACGCAAGAAGGTCGTGTTCTTCTAAAAGTTCGCCTTTGTAAAATATTTTTAATTTTCCAATTATTTCATCCTTAATTATTGGTGCTTGTATCGGACCCTCATAATTAACAGTAACCTTAAGATATTTTTTTCTTCCTTTGGGTATTGTTTTATAAATATCTTTTTTTACATAAGCTCCTACTTTATTTTTTTTTCCTAACCAAACATCAAGATTATCAATATTTTCATTTTTTTTGTTTATTTTAATGGTGTCAAAATGAGTAATGCCCCATGTTAATAATTTTGCAGATTCTTTTGATCTAGAATTTTTAGTTTCGAATCCACTAGCAACTGAAATTAATCTTCTTTCGTTTCTTTTAATTGATGCAGCTAAGGAGTATTTTTCTGTACCAAGATAACCAGTTTTTATCCCATCCACACCAATATTTTTATAAAGCAATGGATTCCTATTACCTTGTTTAATTGGATCGCCCCCAGTTCTATCCCATGTAAATTCTTTTTCTTTAAAATATTCATAATATTCGGGATAGTTTTTGATTAAATAGTTGGACATTATTAGAATGTCCTTAACGGTTGAATAGTTATAAGCATCAGTCATACCTGATGAATTATTAAAATTAGTATTGTTCATCCCAATTTCTTTTGCTTTTGAAGTCATCATGATTGAAAATTCTTCTTCTGTTCCGGCAATTCCTTCAGCTAAAGCTATGCAAGCGTCATTTCCTGATGCAACAATAATTCCTTTTAAAAGATCCTCTACACTGACTTCATCGTTAACCATAATAAACATCGATGAATATCCTGCTTGGGACCATCTCCAAGCATTTTCTGAAACTAAAAATTTATCATCAAGACTTAGGTCTCCTCTTTCTATTAGTTCAAAGGCAATAATCGAAGTCATAATTTTTGTCATAGAAGCAGGAAATATTTGCAGTGAAGAGTCTTTTTCAAAAAGAATTTTACCTGATTGAAAATCTTGTAAGATCGCAGTTTTAGCTTTTATATCGAATTCAGCATTAGCATTATTAAAATGAATTAATACTAATATCATATTTATATAGAGTAAAAATTTTTTCATTTTTTGATTATTTCAATATTTTCAAAATTAAGACTCTTTATATCATCAAAAGCTTTTTTGAGTGAATCTAAATTTTTAAAAGGACCTAAATATACTCTAAAACTAGTTTTAGAAAGTGAACTAATTTTAATATTTTTGGTATTTGTTTCACTTAAAATTCTTTCTTTTAGAACATAAGCTGACTTTTCAAAATAAAAGTCTCCAATTTTAATTATATAATTAAAATTATTAATTTTTTTTATTTGTTTTTTATTTGTTTTGCTTTTGCTAATAGATTTAATTTTTATACTATCAACAGGAGCTTTCCCAGCTACTTTTCTTTCTTCATCAAAGGTCTTGCTTTTATTTGCGACAAATATTGAATGATCATTTATTTCACGAATTTGTATATAGGGTTCATTCAAATCTAATTCAATTTCTTCAGAAGCCCTAATAGATAAAACTGAATTATAAAAATCAGGATATATCGCGTTATCACCAACTATAGCAAGTATTGATTTATTATTATTTAAATTAGTAATTTTTACAGGGGTGTCTTTTTTTAAGTTTTTTTGAAAAATAATTAACGATTCATTGTTAATAGATTTAGATACAATTTTATTATCCTTTAGATCTTGACTGTAAACAAGTGCAAATCCGGTATTTGAAAAACCTTTATCAAATACCTTTTCTTTTTTTAAATTATCAAAATTATTTACTGAACATGAATATAAAAAAATAAATAATATTAAAGTTTTATAGTTCATTTTTAATATTTTCTTTTAATGTACATATGGCTAAAGCAAATCTCAGAGATCTGTTCCATTTTAATATTAATTCATAATTATTAAATACTATAAACGCAGGAGAAAGAGTATTTGAATCCGGAACAATATCCTTGTCCGGCGTTATTATAGCTGAATTTAAGTTTTCATTTACATTTAATTCTTCGTAATTATTTATGTATTTTTTAAAAAATTTAACTTTTTTTTTATTTTTAATTAATTTCGCTGATGTATTAAGATATTTTATAGGTATATCTTTATTTATTATTATTTTTTTAAAACAAGGTTCATTTTTATTCCATCCAAGTAAATTAATATAATTGGCAGCTGATGCAAAAGAATCATTAATGGATTTTAAATCAATAACGTTGTTTGCATCATAGTCTAAAGCATAATTTTTTATAGTTGTTGGCATAAATTGAAAATTACCATAAGCACCTGCCCATGAACCATATAATACTTTGGGATCGACGATTTTGTTATCAATTAACTTTAATAAAGTTAAAAGTTCTCTTGTAAAAAATTCACTACGCCTTTGGTCAAAACTTAACGTTGCCAGAGAAGAAATAATATCCATTTTGCCTAAATAAGTACCAAAATTTGTTTCGACTCCCATAAGTGATAATAATAATTCTTTTTCTACTTTATATTCTTTTTCAACTTTATTAATTAACTTTTTATTAGTACCGTATATTAACAATCCCCTTTCCACTTTTTTTTTTGAAGTTCTTTTTTTTATATAAGTGAATGTGTCTTCATAAAATTCAGGCTGGTAACGATCATATTCAATTACTTTAGGTAAATATTTAGCTTTCTTCATAACTAAATTGATTGTTTTTTCTGAAATACCTTTTTTTAAAGCGTATTTATTAAATTTAATAAGCCATTCAGAAAAGTTGTGATTTGATGAATCCAAATCAGTGAAAAACAAAAAAAAAATTATAAAGAAACTAATTTTTTTCATATAAATCTTTCAAATAAATAAGTACAGCTATCCATATTAAAACAAAACCAAAAAATTTTTGATAAGAAAAAGCCTCATTATAATAAAAAAAACCAAGCAAAAACTGGCCCGTTGGTGTAATAAAAAAAATCATCCCGGATGGTCCTAGGCCTGAGAGTTCAACACCTTTTATATAGAGAAATAAAGGAATCACGGTCATGGGTCCTGCAAGAAATAAAAGAAACATCAAATCAGGATTTGAGAAACTAAAATCATTTAAATTATTCTTAAAAATTAAGTAAAGAATGATAGTTGAAATTGGTAAAATTAATATATTTTCTATAAACAAACCAACATCTGCATCAACGTTAATTTTTTTTCTTAATAAATTA
>CACAMG010000037.1 GCA_902533585.1 uncultured Pelagibacteraceae bacterium | reverse complement strand
GCTGCTGCTGCTCTTGATTGGTTGGAAAAAGAAAATTTTGATAACTCTCAATGTTGGATAGCTGGTTTTTCTTTTGGAACACTCATAGCTATGCAGCTATTAATGAGAAGGCCGGAAATTAATAGATTTGTAGCAATATCTCCACAACCAAATGTCTACGATTTTTCTTTTTTGTCTCCATGTCCTACATCAGGAATTGTAATTTATGGAAAAAAAGATGAATTAGTTCCATTAGATAATATTAATGATTTGAATAAAAAACTTAGTGCTCAAAAAGGAATTAAAGTTGAATTCCAATCTATTCAAGATGCAAATCATTTTTTTTCGAAAGCTGAAAAGCCTTTAATTAATAGTTTAAATAATTATATTAAAAAAGAAACAGCGCTTTACTAATAATTTTTAACTATTACACCGCCAGTACATGGTTTTTTACATCCAGTAGTTTCGGGAAAAGAGATTGGCAATTTAAGATATGAACGTATTGCTAGATAAGCAAAGGCTTGCGCTTCTACAAAATCTCCATCGATACCTAATTTATCAATTAATTCAATTTTATTATTAATTTTTTTTCTAATTCTTTCTATTAAAAATTTATTTTTTCTCCCTCCTCCACAAACATAAATATTATCATTTACAATTTTTTTTGAACAAAGTTCTGCTGTAAATTCTGTCAATGTTGCGGCTCCATCTTTTAATGACATTCCTCTTATAAAAGATAAATCAAAATCCTTTGTATCAAAAGATTTTTTTTTACTTATTTTATTTTCATAAAAATTTTCTAATAATTGATTTAATTTATTTTTATTTATTTTACCCGATCTAGCAATTTTTCCATTTTCATCATAATACAAATTTGAATTAAATCTCATCCAAGTATCAATTAAGCAATTACCAGGACCAATATCTGAGCTTGAAATTTTATTATTTTTATCAATCGAAGTAATGTTTGCTATTCCACCTAAATTTAAAATTGTAATTGGAAGCTTAATTTTTTTTTCTTTAACTAAAAGTTTATGAAAAATTGGAGCTAGTGGCGCACCTTGTCCATCATTTTTAAGATCATTATCTCTAAATTTAAAAATAACAGTCGTATTAGACATTTGTGATAAAAGTTTTGCATTTCCTAGTTGTAATGAAAATTTTCTTTCAGGACTATGGAGGATTGTTTGTCCATGAAATCCTACTAAAAATAGTTTTTTATCTAAATTCCATCTATGTAATTTGTATTGTGTAGTTTCAACAACTATAGAGCTCCAAAGCGTAATTTTTTCCTCTAAACTTTTAAGTCTTTTTGAATACTTCTTAATATCTTTAAAATTAAGGATTTTCTCTTTTAATTTATGAAATTCATCATAAATTTCTGCTGGATATTTCTTATATTCATCATGAAGAACTTTAAACTTATTTCTACCATCAGAAACAACTAATGATGCATCAATGCCGTCTGCTGAAGTTCCGGTCATCAAACCAAGACTAATATAACTTTTATTCATGTATTTTTTAATTAATCTAAATAAAGTATATTGATTCTACACTGTTTTTAAAAAATATGGAAAATTCATTTCTAAAGGAATTCAAAGATAGAGAATATTTTAACCAATGCACTAATTTTGAAGAATTAGATCAATTAATGAATAAAAAAAAAATCAAAGCATACATTGGTTTTGATTGCACTGCCCCTAGTTTACATGTGGGAAGTTTGCTACAAATAATGTGTTTAAGATTCTTACAAAAACATGGACATCAACCTATTGTTTTGTTAGGTGGTGGAACAACAAGAATTGGAGATCCATCGGGAAAGGAAGAAACTAGAAAGATACTTTCTGAAAAACAGATAGAAAAAAATATAAAAAATATTGAAAAAATTTTTAAAACTTATTTAAAAACAAATAATCCAAAGTTAAAACCAATTTTTGTAAATAATTATAAATGGCTTGGAAAATTAAATTATATAAAATTTTTAAGAGAAATAGGAAAACATTTCACAATTAATAAAATGTTAAGCTTTGATAGCGTAAAATTAAGATTAGATAGGGAGCAATCATTAAGTTATATGGAATTTAATTATATGATTTTACAAGCTTATGACTTTCTTGAACTAAATAAAACAAAAAATTGTATGATGCAAATAGGTGGATCGGATCAATGGGGTAACATCGTTAATGGTGTTGATCTTGTCAAAAGACATTCTGGTAAACAAGTTTTCGGATTAACGACTCCTTTAATAACATTGGCATCTGGTGCAAAAATGGGCAAAACTGAAAAAGGTGCCGTTTGGCTTGATAATAAACTTTTATCCTCTTACGACTATTGGCAGTTCTGGAGAAATACAGATGATAGAGATGTAATAAAATTTCTTAAAATGTTTACAGATTTAGAATTAAAAAAAATTGAAAAATTAAAAAATGAGAATATTAACAAATTAAAAATTATCTTAGCAAATGAAACTACTTCGATGCTACATGGCAAATCTGCAGCGACAAAAGCAGAAAAAACAGCTAAGAATACTTTTGAAAAAAAATCTGTTGGTGATGACTTGCCTGTTATAAATATAAATAGAAATTATATATCTAATGGTTTAAATATTGTTGACTTAGTCATAGCATCAAATTTATTAAATTCTAAAAGTGAAGTAAGAAGAGCAATCAAAAATAAAGGCATAAAATTAAATAATATAACAGTTGAAGACGATAAACTAAATATTTCTATGAACAGCTTTGATAATAATGATTCACTTAAACTTTCACACGGTAAAAAAAATCATGTTATAGTTAGGCTTAATTAATTTGTTCTTTTAATTTTTTCTAGAGTACGAGTTATAAATCTTGGTGTTAAAGTTTTAATAGGGTTAACAGTTGTTTTAAGGTTTTTTGGCGGTCCTTTAATTTTAAAACTTACACCAAAAACACCCTCGCCTTTTTTTGAACCTACTAATATATTTCCTAGTATTTTAATTTTTCCAATGACATTATTAATTGTAGTTGCAGGAACTAAGGTTCCTCTTAAACTCACTAATTCATTTTTTTGAATGTATCCGTTCATTAATATTGATATAGCTGGTCCAATTGAATAAATTTCTTCAATATTAATTAATTTATCTTTATTTTCAAAACTCATTTCAAATTCATCAAATCTAATTCCATCACCTGTCATTAAATCAGCAATTCCTTGTAAAGATGCTAAAGACAAAAGTGTAGCTAAAGCTGGAACCTCTTTCAAATTAAAATCAAATATAAATATTTTTGAATTAGATATGTTATTTTTTTTAACAGAGTAAAAGTCTATTTTACCTCCACTAAATCCTTTAATAAAATCGAATTTATTTACAAAAGGCTCAGCATTTTCAGAAAATAATGTGGTCACCTTTTCATTATTAGCAGATTGAATTGAAAACAAGAATTTATCATTATTTGAAAAAGAAGAATTTAAATTAGCGCTTATTATTTCATTTTGATTAATTTTAATTAATCCAGCAAAGTTTTTTAAATAATTAGTTTCGTCTAAATAAACGTTTTTAATATTAATTTCTAATTTAGAATTTAATTTATCAAAAATATCAAAAAAGCTTTTATTATCATCGCTTTTTAAAATATTGTCAATTAACTGAGTAGCGTCAAAAGATTCTCCATAAAGAAGATAGTCTTTTTTATTTTTTTTCAAAGAGAAAAAGTTTAATTTATTTTTGTCATTTAAATATTTAAATTTTATTTCATTAAGATTTACAATTTTATAATTTGTGTTTAATTTAATTCCATTTATATTTAAAAAGTTATTTTTTTCCGTAAACGATATTTGATCAAAATTGATTAATTTATCTTTTAAATAATGACCTTT
>CACAMG010000036.1 GCA_902533585.1 uncultured Pelagibacteraceae bacterium | reverse complement strand
ACTTCTAAACTATTTGAAAATTTTTTACATTTATTTAAATATTCTTTTTGTTCAAAAAAATAATTATAGTTAAGTCTTATTAAATATTGAGTCCAGTTAATATATGATCCATCGTTATTATCCAAAACTTTTTCTAAGTATTTTACAGATTCTTTTACATTTCCAATTTTAAAATTAATTCGTGCAATTCCTTGGCATATTTCTTTTTTATATCCAAATTTTTCTATATGTTTTTTAGCTAGATTATGGGCATCTTCAAAATCATCCAATTCAATACTTAATCTTATAAAATTAATTAATGGGTTTACAAAAGAAATATCATTTTGGTAGGCTTGTTTAAAATCCTGAGCAGCCGATAATTTATCATTTATTGATACACTAGATTTAAATATTTTAGCTGCTCCTAAGATATTTTGAATAACAGGTGGCTTAATATTTTCTTTAAAATTTTTATTTATTTCATTGATAATTTTTTCAAACTTTTTTTCTTTAAGCAAGGCATTAATTTTGGAAATTACAATATTTAAATCTTTATTCACAATAGTTTATTTTAATTAAAATATAATTTTTTATATTTAAATTAAATAATATTATTATAATTTTTCTTTATAATTATGCTGGTTTATTCATTGAATCAAAAAATTCAGAATTATTTTTCGTATTTTTCAGTTTTGAATTTATAAACTCAATTGCATCCATTGGTCCCATAGGGGCAATTATTCTTCTTAATACATTCATTTTTTGAAGATCATTTTTATCAAATAAAAGTTCCTCTCTTCTTGTGCCAGATTTAGTAATATCGATTGCAGGGAAAATTCTTTTTTCTGAAATTTTCCTATCTAAAATAGTTTCGCTATTTCCTGTACCTTTAAACTCTTCAAATATTACTTCATCCATTCTGCTTCCAGTATCAATAAGAGCAGTCGCAATAATTGTAAGAGATCCACCTTCTTCAATATTTCTGGCTGCTCCAAAAAATCTTTTTGGCCTTTGTAATGCATTTGCATCCACACCCCCAGTTAAAACTTTTCCTGAACTTGGGACAACAGCATTATAAGCTCTGCCTAATCTTGTTATGGAATCTAGTAAAATCACTACATCTTTCTTGTGCTCTGTTAATCTTTTTGCTTTTTCTATAACCATTTCCGCTACAGCAACATGTCTTTGTGCTGGCTCGTCAAATGTTGAACTTATTACCTCTCCTTTAACTGTTCTTTGCATGTCTGTTACTTCTTCAGGTCTCTCATCAATTAACAAAACCATTAAATAACATTCTGGATGATTTGCGGTTATAGAATTAGCAATACTTTGCAGTATCATTGTTTTCCCTGCTTTGGGAGGTGAAATAATCAAAGATCTTTGTCCTTTACCAATAGGACTAACTAGATCAATAAGTCTCGGAGTTAAATCAGGTTTTTTTTCTATTTTTGTAGTTTCTGTTTCCATAACAAGCTGATCATTTGGGTATAATGGAGTTAAGTTATCAAATGCAATTTTATGTTTTGATTTTTCAGAATTTTCAAAGTTAATGTTACCCACCTGAAGTAAAGCAAAATATCTTTCTCCTTCTTTGGGCGCTCTTACAGGCCCTTCTACTGTATCTCCTGTCCTTAAACCAAATCTTCTAATTTGACTTGGGCTTATATAAATATCATCAGGTCCTGGTAAATAATTTGATTCCATTGCCCTCAAAAAACCAAAACCATCTTGTAATAATTGAAGAACACCTCCTCCAGTAATTTCTTCACCTTTTTCAGCAAGTTTTTTTAATATTGCAAACAATATTTCTTGTTTTCTTAAAGTGCTTGCATTTTCAATTCCTAATTCCTCTGCCTGAGAAATCAGTTGCTCAGATGTCTTTTTTTTTAATTCTTGAATATTCATAAATTTGGGATTTTAGTGTGCGTGATCAACTAAATATATATACTCTTTTAAATTTTTCAATACTATATTGGCTTAAAAACAACAATAAAAACAATTAAAATAAGCAAAATAGTGGGCACTTCGTTAAAAATCCTATAAAATTTTGAAGAAAACGTATTTTTATCCATATTAAATCTTTTTAAACAAGATCCTAAAAAAAAATGATAAATAGTTAATACCAAAACTAATATTAGTTTAATTTGTAACCATATATTAGATAATTGATCAAATCCGATACTTGCTATTAAAAATAAACCTAAAAACCATGCTAAAATCATTGCTGGTGTCATAATATAATAATAAAGCTTTCTCTCCATAACTTTAAAAGTATTAGAAATGTTTTCTTCTTTTTCGTTTTCAACATGATAAACAAAAATTCTAGGCAAATACAACAAACCTGCCATCCAAGATATAACTGCTATTAAATGCAATGCTTTTAAAATTAAATAGGTATTCATTTTTCTACAAGATATTTTTTAACTAAATGTTGAAGTAAAATAATATGATCTTCATTATAATTTAAGCAAGGAACTAAATCAAAATTTTTACCTCCATTATCTAAAAAAAGTTTTTTACCCTGTATTAATATTTCTTCTAAAGTTTCTACACAGTCAGAAGAAAATCCAGGACAAATTACCAATATATTTTTTTTACCTTCTTTAGGAAGGTTTTCTAAAGTTTTATCAGTATAAGGTTGAAGCCACTCTTGTGGTCCAAATCTAGATTGAAAGGTTGTATTTATTGGAATTTTATTAAATTTTTCTTTTAAAAGACGTGATGTTTTTTGACAATAACAATAGTAAGGATCTCCTTTTTCAAAATATTTTTTAGGTATCCCGTGGTATGAAGCTATAATTAAATCAGGCGTCCAATTAATTTCAGAAATTTTTTTATTTATACTATTGGCAAGAGCATCTATGTATAATGGTTCAGACTCATAGTGAGGAATAATCTGTAGGCTTGGTTGCCATCTCATGCTTATTAAAATTCTATAAACTTCATCACAAACAGTAGCTGTTGTTGCGGCAGCATATTGGGGATATAGAGGCAAAATAATCATATTTTCACATCCTTGTTCATGTAATTGTTTAATTTTATTTTTTATACTTGGATTTCCATACCTCATTGCATAGTCAACTATTATTTTTTCATTTATAAACTTTTCTGATAATTTTTTTGTTTGCATTAAAGTGTAATATCTTAACGGCGACATATCTTCTTTTTCCATCCATATTTCTTTGTATGCTTTTGCTGTTTTGGATGGCCTAAAATTCAAAATAAAAAGATTTAAAATCAACTTCCATAAAATAGGGTTGACTTCTATTACTCTTTTGTCTGATAAAAATTCCTTTAAATATCTTCTTATATCAAACCAACTTGTAGAGTCCGGCGTTCCAAGATTAACTAATAAAACGCCAGTTTTATCGTAGTTTATTTTTGGATGGTCTATACTCATTTAAAATCTTTTACCAAATTCACTAAATATTCTACCATTTCGATTTTTGTATCGGGTAATATGCCGTGACCTAAATTAAATATATAAGGATGGTCTTTAAATATTTCTAAGTATTTGTTTGCTTCTTTTTTTAATTGATCTTTGTCACTAAGTAAAATTTTTGGATCTAATCCTCCTTGAATAGGTATTTTTACTTCCGTAACAATGGATTTGGGATCAATCTCATAATCAATACTAATAACATCTGGATTAACAAATTCACAAAATTTTTTATAAGTTTTTACACCTCTGGGAAAACATATTACAGGAATTCCAAGATTTTTAGTATAGTCGACAAGTTCTTTGGTGGGTGAATATATAAAATCTTCTCTGCTACTATCGTCTTTTATTAATTCGGCCCAGCTATCAAAGATTTGAATTATTGTTGCTCCACTATTGACTTGATTTTTAATATGTAATTTTAAAAATTGAGTTATAATTTTAATAGATTGGCAAGCATTTTCTTTGTTAAAATTTCCTTCAAATAAAAAGTTTTTGGATTTACTTGGGGACTGTCTATTCTTCATGTAGACATATATTGTCCAAGGAGCTCCTACGAATCCGATTAATTCTCTATTTTTTAAAGCTTTGTCTTTTGAAACAAGATTTATTGCATCGTATACTGGTTTAAGTTTTTTAGA
>CACAMG010000035.1 GCA_902533585.1 uncultured Pelagibacteraceae bacterium | reverse complement strand
GAATTTAACCAGGAAGAAATTGTTGTCGCAATTGGAATAATTATAAATCCAATTTTATTAAAAAAATAAACACTAATTAATATATTTATAAAAACAGAAAATAATGAAAAATAAAAAGGAGTTTTTGTATCATGCCTAGCAAACAAGAAACTTGAAAATATTTTAATGAATGAAAAAGCTGGCAATCCTAATGCAAAAAAGAATAACGCTTGTGCGGAATTTTTTACACTTAAATAGTCAAATGAACCATATCCAAATAACGACGAAGTAATTTCTTCAGAAGCAATTAATAACGCTATTGCGGCAGGTAAGCTAAGAAATAAACTTAACTCAAAAGCTTTATTTTGAATAAAATTAATTTTTTTTTGATTTTTAGATTCAATATATTTGCTTAGATTTGGTAAAATAATTGTACCTATGGCAATTCCAGCTATTGCTAAATTTATTTGATAAATTCTATCAGCATAATAGAGATAAGAGACAGCGCTAGCTTGAAAAGACGCTATAATTGTACCAATTAAAATATTTATCTGTGTTACTCCAGAAGAAAAAATACTTGGTAATAATTTTTTAAAAAATATTTTTACTTTATTTCCAACTTTAAAATTTAATGAAAATTTTGGTAAATATAAATTTCTTGAATAAATAATTAATAAAATTAATTGAACCAAGCCAGCTAAACTAACGGCATATGAAAGATATATTACTAAATGATCATTTAGATAACTTCCATAAAAAAGAACAAAGATTAAAAAAATATTTAGAACTATTGGTGCGGCTGCGGCGGCTGCAAACTTATTATGTGAATTTAATATTGCTGAAAAAAAAGAAGCTAAACTTACAAATAATAAAAATGGGAAAGTAATTCTTGTTAAATAAATTGTTAAGTTTAGCTTTTCAAAATTTTCATTAAAGCCTGGAGCAATAATAAAAACAAAACCAGGCATAAAAATTTCTATTATTAATACGATAGAAAACAAACTGACTAAAAGTAAATTGAAAATTTTATTTGCAAAATTTTGAGCTTCTTTTTTCCCTTTAATCAATTCAGAAGAGTAACTTGGAACAAATGCTGCATTGAATGTCCCTTCAGAAAATAACCTTCTAAATGTATTGGGTATTCTAAAGGCTACAAAAAAAGCATCAGCGATTGGTCCCGAACCAAGATTTATGGCAATCAATAAATCTCTTAAATACCCAAGTATTCTGCTTAATAAAGTATAGAAGCTAAATGTGCCTGTTGACTTAATTAGGTTCATAAATCATATTAGTCTTAAATTTGCTCCATTTGTATATCTAATTACATAAAATGAAAAAAAATAAAATTGAACATTATTCAGATAAAGAAGCATTAGAATTTCATAATTCAAATAAATCTGGCAAGATTGAGATAATTTCATCAAAACCAATGACAACCAAAAGAGATCTTGCTTTAGCATATTCTCCAGGAGTTGCAGCACCAGTTAAAGCTATATTTCAAAATCCTGATCTTGCTTATGATTATACTACTAAAGGAAATCTAGTTGCAGTTATAAGCAATGGTTCTGCTATTTTAGGATTAGGAAATCTTGGAGCTATTGCATCAAAGCCAGTAATGGAAGGAAAAGCAGTTCTATTTAAAAGATTTGCAGATATAGATTCGATAGATCTTGAAATAGATTCAAATAATCCAGATGAGATAATCAATTCAATAAAAAATTTTTCAAAAAGTTTTGGTGGAATTAATTTGGAAGATATCGCTGCTCCTGATTGTTTTATAATTGAAAAAAAACTTAAAAAAATTTTAGATATTCCTGTTTTCCATGATGATCAACATGGAACTGCAATAATAACCTGTGCAGCATTAATAAACGCTTTAGACATAACTAAAAGAGATATTAAAAAAATAAAAATAGTAATTAATGGAGCTGGAGCATCAGCAATGGCATGTGCTGATCTTTTTATTATTAAAGGTGTTCTTAGAAAAAATATTGTGATGTTAGATAGAAAAGGAGTTATTTATAAAGGAAGAAAAAACTTAAATGAATGGAAATCTAAACATGCTAGTGAAACTAAAGCACGAACATTAGATGAAGCAATTAAAGGAGCTGATGTTTTTCTTGGATTATCTAAAGCTGGAACACTTAAAAAAGACATGGTTAAAAAAATGGCAAAGAATCCAATAATTTTTGCGTGTGCAAATCCTGATCCTGAAATTACCCCTGAAGAGATTGAAGAAGTAAGAACGGATGCAATAATTGCTACCGGTAGATCAGATTATCCAAATCAAGTAAATAATTTAATTGGATTTCCATATATTTTTAGAGGAGCTTTAGATGTAAGAGCAAAAACAATTAATGAGGAAATGAAGTTGGCCGCATCAAATGCAATAGCTGCGCTCGCAAGAGAAAGAGTTCCTGATGAAGTTGTTGCTGCAATGGGAGGTGAAAGACCAAAATATGGAAAAGATTATATTATACCTTCTACATTTGATCCAAGATTGATTAGTGTAATTCCTGTAGCTGTTGCCAAAGCTGCAATTAAAAGTGGAGTTTCAAGAAAAAAAATAGAAAATTTTGAAACATATTCTGAACAATTAAAACAAAGATTAGATCCTTCAGTAACTATAATGCAAGGTATTAACTCACAAATTAAGAAAACACAAAAAAAAGTAGTTTTTGTTGATGGTGAAGATGAAAATACTCTTAAAGCAGCCATAGCTTTTAAAAATAGTGGCTTAGGTATACCAATAATAGTAGCAAAAGAAAAAGTTGTTAAACAGAGATTGAAAGAGATTGGTTATAGTGAAAACTTTAATATTGAAATAGTCAATTCTACAATTAAAGAAAAGAGGGAAAAATACACAAATTATTTATTTAAAAAATTGCATAGAGAACAGGGATTACTCGAAAGAGACTGCGATAGAATGATTAGAAATGATAGAGTTATTTGGGGAGCTTGTATGGTTACATGTGGAGATGCTGATGCAATGGTTACTGGAAATACTAGAAGGTATTCACAATCACTTCAAAAAATTAAAAGAGTTGTTGATCCAAGGCCAGGTGAAATTATGTTTGGTTTAAACATGTTAGTAAGTAAAGGAAGAACAGTATTTATTGCTGACACTACCGTTCATGAATATCCTTCATCATCTCAGTTGTCTGAAATAGCAATATCTTCTGCTAGAGTAGTTAGACTGTTTGGTTTCGATCCAAAAATCGCATTTTTATCTCACTCCACTTTTGGTCAACCTATTACAAGCAGAACTAAACACATTAGAGATGCAGTTAATATATTAAAAGAAAAAAATGTCGATTTTAAATTTGATGGAGATATGCAGCCTGATGTCGCTTTAAATGATGAATATAAAGAATTGTATCCTTTTTCTGAAATAGTCGGTAATGCAAATGTTTTGATTATGCCTGGTCAACATAGTGCTGCGATAACTTATAAAACTTTGATGACACTAGGTGGTGCTAAAGTAATTGGTCCTTTACTTGTTGGTTTAGGACAAGCAATAGAAATTGCACCTTTGAGATCTACAACTTCAGATATTTTAAATTTAGCATCTGTTGCTGCTTATTCTGCTGGTGTTATAAAATACAATAAAAATAATTAGTTTTTCTGAACTCTTAAATCTTCAACTAAAAGAATGCTAGCTATTACATCTTCAACATCAAGAATCTCTTTTGCCTCTTGAATAACTAAATCTCTTTCATCTTTAGTTTCTGCAATGCCATATACATAAATTTTTTTCTTATAAGTATCTATATTATAGTTTACTGCTTTAATTTTTTTATTAAAAATCATTGCTGATCTTAATTGTGAAGTAATTAATAAATCTTTTGCGGATTGTTTAAAATTAAAATTTTCCTTAAGTTTTATATCATTTTTTACAGATCTTGCTCCTTTTGTCTCCCATGCAAGTTTTGTAATTTTTAGTTTTTCCTCAGGATTATCAACTTTACCAGTTATAAAAATTCTACCATCTATGACTTTTGTATCTATTGATAAAAAATATTTTTTATCCATAAGTAAAATTCTAGTATCTAAATTCTTATCCATAACTGAGTCATCAATTTGAGTGCCTAGTGTTCTTGGGTCCATTGCTACAGTAACTCCAGTTCCAAAAACACCTGTTGATGAAGCTCCAACACATCCGTAGATTAAAAATAAAGATATAAATATTAAGACAAATTTATTTTTCATTCTTTAGTTTAAGACAATAATTATAAATTAATTTTTTTGAAATGTTTTTTTCTTCACTAATTAGGCTAACAATGTCCTTTAAACTAAAACTTTTGATTAATTTCTTAATTTTTTTTTTATCTGATTCGTCTAAATAATCTAAATTTTTTGAATTTTCTTTTTTTTCTGAAATTACAA
>CACAMG010000034.1 GCA_902533585.1 uncultured Pelagibacteraceae bacterium | reverse complement strand
ACTGTAAGGATTTTTAAAATATTCATTCCATAAATAATACACGATAATTTTTTTTTATTTTCTAAAAAAATGGGTGTTGTTATTTTTTCAATTTCAACTTTAAAATAACCAATTCTTCCATCATTTTTTGAATTGTAATTCAAATGAAAACTATTACCTAAAAATAAATAATTTTTTATTTTCTTTGACGAAGCGCCAAAAATTACACCAGAAACTTTTCCATGATATTCTGTAAAAAATTCAGCTATTAATGAGTTTTCATTATACTTATTTTTTGAAATCAAATAGCCTTTATCATTCCACATCATAAAATTTTAATATTTTTTAAAAGTTTATTTGCTGCTGCCTGTTCAGCATTTTTTTTTGAACTACCTGATGATTCAACAAAGATTGAATCTTTTATTTTTACAGCAACTTTAAAATTAGGTTTATGTCTAGGTCCGGTATTGGACACAATTTTGTAAACTGGAAGAATTTTAAATTTTTTTAATGAGTACTCTTGTAACCTTGTTTTTGCGTCAACTAAAGTTATTTTGGAATTTTCTATTAATTTACTCCATATTTTTAAAACAAATTTTTCTACAAAATCAAAGCCTCTATCTAAATAAACAGCTCCAATCAAAGCTTCACAACAATCAGAAATAATTTTATTTTCAATTGTTGTTGATGTTTTTTTTTTATAATTTCCAACTAAAATAAAATTTTGAAGCTTTAATGATTTGCCAACTTCATAGCATTTATTTTTATTAACTAGTGAGGCTAATTTTTTATCTAATATACCTTCATTTTCTTTTGGATATAAATCTAATAATTTTTTGGATATTATTAAATCTAACACTCTGTCACCTAAGAATTCTAGTTTTTCATAATTAATACTTGAATTGAAACTTTTGTGAGTAATAGTCCTTTCTAGTAAATCTTTATTTTTAAATTTAAAATTTAATATTTTTTCTAATTTAGATAAATTTTTTTCCATTAGTTTATTTTTTTAAAAAATCTATTTAATCTTAATGTTTCTGACCATTTCCAAAAAAATAAAATACTTCCTTTTCTTGTGTCAGAAGAAAAAAATAATCTTTGGGCTTTTCCAAGTAAATTATCCTGATGTACATACCCAACTTCTGACAAAAACCTACTATCTTTAGAACAATCTCTATTATCTCCTAAAAAAAAATAATGATTATTAGGAACTACAAATTTATCTGATTCTGAATAACTATTACTTGTGCTATATGAAGCGGTGTAAACTTTTCCAGTTGGTAGTTTTTCTTCATAAGTATTTACGTTGATCAATTGATTTCCGCAGAATATTTTACCATTTTTGGATTTTATTGTTTTTAAAATTGCATTTCCATTTAAATAAAGATTTCCATCAATGAACTGAATTTCGTCACCTGGAATACCTATTAATCTTTTAATATAATCTGTGCGGTTGTCAGCAGGAGTTTTAAAAACTATTACGTCTCCTCTTTTAGGCTGAGATAATAAAATTCTACCAGAAAAAATTGGCGGACTAAATGGAAAAGAATGTTTACTGTAACCATAGCTGTATTTAGTAACAAAAAGCCTGTCCCCTACAAGTAAATTAGGCTCCATCGATGAAGATGGTATATAAAACGGTTGTAAAAAGATTGATCTAATAAATATTGCGATTACCAAAGCATAAAATAAAGTTTTTAAGTTTTCAGAAATAAATTTTTTAGAAATCATTTAATTTTGTTTATTATCACAAAAGCTATAGAATGTTTTTTTTCATCAGATAAAGATAAAAATATTTTAAAGTCAGTCATTTTGAAATTTTTTTTTATCATTTTTTTTATTTTTTTGTTTATAATTAATTGAGGTTTACCATTTTTATTATTCTTTACCGATATATCTTTAAAATTAATATTTTTTCTAAATCCTGTTCCAATAGATTTAACAAAAGCTTCTTTAGCTGCAAATCTTTTAGCAAAAAAATTAATTTTATTTCTCACTTTTTTAGATTCTTTAACTTCAGTATTAGAATAAATTCTTTTAATAAAATTAATATTTTTAATCGAATTTTTAATTCGAATATTATCTATTATGTCAACACCATTACCAATAATTTGCATCTTAACTAGAAATTTTTTTTAAACGTTTTATAGTCTTTTTTAAACCAAAAAAAATAGACTCACCAATTATAAAATGTCCTATATTAAATTCCTTAATTTGTTTTATTTTAGATAGAATTTTTGTTGTTTTATAATCTAAACCATGTCCTGCATGAACTTCTATACCAAGTGATTCTGCATATTTACAACATTTGATAATTTTTTTTAGTTCTTCTTTGTAGTTTTTTTTTTCTTTTACAAGATTTGATATTTTTCCTGTGTGAAATTCAACACAATTTGCATTAATTTTTTTAGTTATTTTTACATCTTCTATATTTGGGTTGATAAATAAGCTTGTGCGTATTTTTCTCTTATTTAATATAGAGACTACTTTTTTTATTTTATTAATATTTTTTCTTAAATTTAACCCTCCCTCAGTTGTAATTTCTTTCCTATTTTCAGGAACTATACAAACATATTTTGGTTTATTTTTTACAGCTATTTTAACCATTTTAATATTTGCTGAAATTTCTAAATTTAATGTGATTGATTTATTCGAAGATATTATTTTTAAATCTTTGTCCTTTATATGTCTTCGGTCTTCTCTAAGATGGACTGTAATTGAATTAGCTCCAGATTTAATTGCAAATTTTGCAGCAGTATAAGGATCTGGATGTTTTTCACCTCGTGCATTTCTCAATGTTGCGACATGATCAATGTTTACTCCGAGACGCTTCATTTTAAACGCCTACTACCAGGTATGGATATTGGGATTTTTTTTAGAAAATTTGGTAATCTATTTTTTTTATATGTAGGCACATCTATTTTTATTTGCGATATAATTTTTTTATTTCTGATCCTTAAATTTTTTTTACTAGATCTATCTATAATGCAAGCAAATCCTATGAGTTTTGCTTTTGATTTTTTAATTAAATTAACACATTCTAAACTAGATTTGCCTGTTGTGATTACATCTTCAACAATAAGTACATTTGAATTTTTTTTTATTGAGAAACCTCTCCTAAGTTTAAATTTATTTTTAACTCTTTCACAGAAAATAGATTCTTTTTTTAGCAACTTTCCAATTTCATATCCAATAATAATTCCTCCCATAGCAGGTGATAAAATCAAATCTAAATTTTTAAAATTTTTTCTTATTTTTTTACTTAAATCTAAACATATTTTATTTGCTAAATGCGGATAACTTAACAATTTTGCACATTGAACATATTTAGATGAATGTAACCCTGATGATAAAATAAAATGGCCTTCTAATAATGCATCAGTTTTTTTTAAAATATTTAAAGATTTTTTGTGTGAAAGCATTTCTTTTATTTTCGTGTCTAATGATTTTAAATTTAATCTCCTTTTGTTTTAACTCACTAATAAAATTTGTAAAGTTTTTCAGATCATTAATGGTTATAGTAAATCTAAAATTAATATATTCCTCAGTTTTTTCGGTCATTTGAACACTTGAAATATTGAGCTTGTGAGTTCCAATTAATGTAGTAACTTCACCCAATTTACCTGGAATATCAGGAAGCGAAATCCACAATATAGTTGTATATCTTTTAATTCTATCTTCTTTTAAATTTTCACGAGTATGCCAGTATTTACGTATAGCAGCTCTAGCTTTACCAGTTTTAGTTAAAGGTAGCCAATGTAGAGATGGGGATATTTTTTTAGAAGTTATAATTTTTACCATATCTCCATTTCTTAAAATGCTTTGAAGTTCACTTTCTTTGCCATTGATCTCACATCCAATTGCGGTATCACCAATTTTAGTATGTACAGCATAAGCAAAATCAATAGGAGTTGCGTCTTTTGGTAATTTAATTACTGATCCTTTTGGTGTAAAACAGAAAACGTTTTCTTGAAACATTTGCAATTTTGTATATTCAAAAAAGTGTTCAGGATTTTCATTTCGATCTATAATTTCAACTAAATCTTTTAACCAATCATACTCTTTCCAAGTTAAAGAATTAAATTTTTCTGATGATTTATATTTCCAGTGAGATGCAATTCCTCTCTCAGCAAATTCATGCATTGGCATTGTTCTTATCTGAATTTCGATTGGTCTTCTATTTGGGCCAATTATTGATGTATGTAAAGATTGATATTTGTTTATTTTAGGTGACGATATATAATCTTTAAATTTTCCAGGAATACAGTTCCATTCTCTATGAAATATTCCAAGAGCTTTATAACATTCTTCCACGTTATTTAATATAACTCTGAAACCCATTATGTCTGTAACTTGTTCTAATGAAATTCTTTTTTTTTGTACTTTCCTCCATATAGAAAATGGAGTTTTTTCTCTACCAATTATTTCTGCTTTTATATGATTTTGATTCAAGAGATCGCTGAATTGAAATGATATAGATTTAAAATTATCAAATTTATCTTCTTTGATTGAATCAAGTCTTTTTTTAATAAGTTCTCTAGCTTCGTTATTTAAAACCTGAAATGAAAGATCTTCTAATTCATCTCTTATTCTATTCATTCCCATTCTATCAGCTAATGGAGCATAAATTTCCATTGTCTCTTTTGCTATTCTTTTTTTTCTTTCTTCATTTTCAATTGCATTAATTGTTCTCATATTATGGAGTCTGTCAGCTAATTTTACTAAAAGAACTCTTATATCTTTTGCTGTAGCTAATATAAGCTTTCTAAAATTTTCTGCTTTGGAGGTAGATGCCGCTTGATTTTCATATACTGAGATTTTGGTTACACCTTCAACCAGATCAGCAACTTCCTTACCAAATTCACCTTTTATAGTTTCATAAGTTGCGTGAGTGTCCTCAATTGTATCATGAAGCAGACCAGTGGCTATAGTTGCGCTATCTAGTTTAAGTTCTGTTAAAATATTAGCAACAGCTATTGGATGTATTGCGTACGGATCGCCAGAATCTCTTTTTTGATTTTCATGAGCTTTAACAGCAAAAGTATAAGCTTTTGATAAAGTTTCAGGATTTAAAAATCTATTATATAATTTTATTTTATTAATTAAATCATCTGAATTAAGCATAATTATATATATACCACTAAATTATATAAGTTTAATACTTCTTAAATTATTAATTCCAATTTTATCCAATAAATCGGTAATTTTTAGGTTTAATTTAGGATGTTTCCAATTTTTAGAAATTTCAAATAATGGCAATAACACAAAGTTCCTATATTGTAATCTTGGATGTGGTATTTCTAATGAGTTAGCGCTCCAATTAAGATTAATAATTTGATTATCATAGTCAATGATGTCTATATCACATGTGCGTGGATAATTTTTAAAATTATTTTTTCTTCCAAGTTTTATTTCTATTAACTTTAATTTTTGTAATAACAAAACAGGTTTTAGATATGT
>CACAMG010000033.1:0-2500 GCA_902533585.1 uncultured Pelagibacteraceae bacterium | reverse complement strand
AACCAACTGAGCTACCGGCCCTTATTCAGTAAAGAGAAACACTTCTTCAAGAAGAGAAATGAGGACGGTCAACATTAACCTGTTAAATATTTAGATTAAGAAAAAATCCTTAATCATCCTTAGAAAGGAGGTAATCCAGCCGCAGGTTCCCCTACGGCTACCTTGTTACGACTTCACCCCAGTCGCTGACTATACCGTGGTCAAAGGTTTTAAGCTTTGCCTTAAGGTAGAACCAACTCCCATGGTGTGACGGGCGGTGTGTACAAGACCCGGGAACGTATTCACCGCGGCGCGCTGATCCGCGATTACTAGTAATTCCAGCTTCATGTACTCGAGTTGCAGAGTACAATCCGAACTGAGGCATTTTTTTAGGATTTGCTTAATGTCGCCATCTTGCTTCCTATTGTAAATGCCATTGTAGCACGTGTGTAGCCCAACACGTAAGGGCCATGAGGACTTGACGTCATCCCCACCTTCCTCCAGCTTATCACTGGCAGTTCTTTCAGAGTGCCCAACTAAATGATGGCAACTAAAAGTGAGGGTTGCGCTCGTTGCGGGACTTAACCCAACATCTCACGACACGAGCTGACGACAGCCATGCAGCACCTGTGTTTCGTCCGGCCGAACCGAAAACTTTAATCTCTTAAAGTCGCGACGAACATGTCAAGTGTTGGTAAGGTTCTGCGCGTATCTTCGAATTAAACCACATGCTCCACTACTTGTGCGGGTCCCCGTCAATTCATTTGAGTTTTAACCTTGCGGTCGTACTCCCCAGGCGGTGTGTTTACTGCTTTCGCTGCGACACTGAAAATAAATTTCCAACGTCTAACACACATCGTTTACAGCATGGACTACGAGGGTATCTAATCCTCTTCGCTACCCATGCTTTCGTTCCTCAGTGTCAGTAATGATCCAGAAAGCTGCCTTCGCAATTGGTATTCTTTCTAATATCTACGAATTTCACCTCTACACTAGAAATTCTGCTTTCCTCTATCAAACTCTAGCTAAAAAGTTTTGATGGCAGTTCCAGAGTTAAGCTCTGGGATTTCACCACCAACTTTTTTAACAACCTACGAACTCTTTAAGCCCAGTAATTCCGAACTACGCTAGGTCCCTTCGTATTACCGCGGCTGCTGGCACGAAGTTAGCCGGACCTTCTTATTCGGGTACAGTCATTTTCTTCCCCGACGAAAGAGCTTTACAACCCAAGGGCCTTCTTCACTCACGCGGCATCGCTGCATCAGAGTTTCCTCCATTGTGCAATATTCCCTACTGCTGCCTCCCGTAGAAGTTTGGGCCGTGTCTCAGTCCCAATGTGGCTGATCATCCTCTCAGATCAGCTATTGATCACAGTCTTGGTAGGCCATTACCCCACCAACAAACTAATCAAGTGCGGGCCCATCCATTGGCGCATAAAGCTTTCTCCGTAAAGACTTATGAGGTATTAGCACAAGTTTCCTCGTGTTATTCCTCACCAAAGGGAAGGTTCCCACATGTTACTCACCCGTCTGCCACTAAGTATTGCTACTCCGTTCGACTTGCATGTATAAGGCGTGCCGCCAGCGTACGTTCTGAGCCATGATCAAACTCTCAAGTTTAAAAACGGCGCACACTAGCTTCTATATAAATTCTAAGAATAAAATTTATATAATGTTGAAGTGTGTACGACAAATTTTGGTAACCTTAACCGTCCACACTTCTCTTCTTAAATTTTTACATATAAAATAGCTAATTGGGAACTCGTTCCCAATAATTAACAACTTTTTTATTGTTGAGTGTGACGCTTATAATATATAATCCTAGTAAATCAAGCAGATATAGTTGAAAAAGAAGCAAAAAAAGCTTATTTTTTAAGGCCTTTTGGTGCTTTTTTGCCTTAGCTTATTTGATGCTAATACAATGCTTATGAAAATTGAATTTGTCAAGATTCTGAACCACAAAACAAACTGCTAATAACTAGCCTAGTTTATTAATTAATTCCGATTTCATCACATCAATTTTAATTTTTTCTATCTCAAACAAATTTCGATTCTTACCTTTTAGACTTTTTGTAGGTGGGAGTTTTAATTTTTGAGAATTAATCTTTCTTCCATTTTCAATTACTTCATAATGAAGATGGGGACCAGTTGACATGCCAGTAGATCCCACATATCCAATTATTTGTCCTTGCTTTACTCTTTGTCCTTCTTTTATTCTAGCAAATTTTGACATGTGAGCATAAACTGTAGAATAAGTTGAATTGTGTTTAATTTTTACACAATTACCACCGCCACCACACCATCTTGCTCTTATAATTATTCCATCTCCAGCTGCCATTATAGGAGTTCCTTTTGGTGCAGCAAAATCTGTACCTCTATGCATTTTATTAAAACCAAGTATTGGATGTTTCCTCATTCCAAATGATGAACTTAACCTAGCCCCATTTATAGGTGTTTTCATCAAAGCTTTTTTTACACTTTTTCCATTTTCATCATAATGTCCTTCCAATTTTTTATTTTTG
>CACAMG010000032.1 GCA_902533585.1 uncultured Pelagibacteraceae bacterium | reverse complement strand
TTACTTTTTATAATTTCTTTAAATAACAATATCAAACACAATATATATTTAAGTTGCCTTGTGTTTATAAAAGGAAAATATTTGTTATGGCTTAAAATTTTAATTCTACTATTTTTTTTTTTAATTTTATTTTTATCAGAAGTAATGATTGATAGATTTATTAATTTTTTTACCAAATATTTAGAAATTATAAATAAATTCTTTTCTACACCACCACTTTCTATTGATGGCATAAATATTATTAATTTTTTTTGTTTCATTTAATATATGTAATTGTATTCTTTAAGTCTTAATATTTTTAAAATTTATTAATGAATGAATTAGTATCAGTAATAATACCATATTATAAAAAAAAAAAATTTATTTTAGAATCTTTAAATTCAATTTTATTTCAAAAATATAACAATTTAGAAATTTTAATTATTTATGATGATGAAAATATGTCAGATCTTGAGTATATAAGAAAAATTATAGCTCAAGATAAAAGAATAAGAATAATAATAAATAATAGTAATTTAGGTGCGGGGCTATCTAGAAATATTGGAATACAAGAGGCTAAAGGAACTTATGTAGCTTTTATAGATAGTGACGATATATGGCATGAAGATAAAATTAAAAATCAGATTGATTTTATGGGAAAAAATAATTTTTTATTCACACATACAAGCTACAGCATTGTTGATGAAAAAAAAAATTTTTTAGAAAAAAGAGAAGCAAGAAATTTTTATAAGGTTGATGATTTGATAAAATCTTGTGATATAGGTTTGTCAACAGTTATGATTAAAAAATCAATTTTTGGTAGCAAAATATTTCCCAATCTTAAGACTAAGGAAGATTTTGTATTGTGGTTAAATTTTCTTAAAGAAGGTCATACAATTAATGGTCTTTCCAAAGATTTAACTTACTGGAGAAAAACTTCAGATTCATTATCATCAAATTCGATTCAAAAACTATATGATGGATTCTTGGTCTATAATAAATTTATGAAATTTAATTTTTTTAAATCATTGTATTATTTAATTCTGTTAAGTTTTAATTACCTTAGAAAGTAAACGATGTTATTAAGTTATTTTTTTTTTATTATTATAATTTATTTTTTAAATGAATTTTTAATTAAAAAAAATTTACTATCAGGATTTACTGGTGAGTCACATCAAAAATTTTCTATCACTAAACACCCCCAAGTCACTGGAGGAATATTTTTAATATTAGGATACGTAATTTTAAATTATAAATTATTAAATTATTATTATTTATCTTTTTTTATTATTTTTTTTATTGGGATTCTTTCAGACACAAACAAACTAAGTTCTGCAAAAACAAGATTTTTTTTACAAATAATTACCATAACTTTTTTTGTTTTTATTGCCGATATTCAAATTGATTCAGTTAAAATAATACCATTAGATCAACTATTACAAAACAATATCTTTAATTATATTTTTGTAAGTTTTTGTATTTTAATAATTATCAATGGAAGCAATTTTATTGATGGATTAAATACTTTAACTATTGGTTATTATTTTTTAGTTGCATCTGCATTGATAAAAATTAGTTTGTTAAATCAAATTGATATACCACTATTAGAAATTTTTAATGTTCTACTTATATTGTTAGCAATTTATTTATTAAATTTTTTAAACAAACTATTTCTTGGTGACAATGGATCATATTTGTTAGGTTTGTATTTTTCTTTTTTGCTAATTAAGATTAACGGTATCAATATAAATATCTCTCCATATTTTATTGTATTGTTACTTTGGTATCCAGGTTTTGAAATTTTTTTCTCCATAGTAAGAAAATATAATTTTAAAAAATCACCACTTTCGCCAGATAAAGAACATTTTCATCAGATGTTTTTTTATTTTTTAATGAAAAAATTTAATTTAAAAAAAATAAAGGCTAACTTATGGGCTTCTAGTATAATAAATATTTATAATGGTATAATTTTTTTAATAGGGTCAACTTTTGTGTTTCATTCACAAGGACAGATAATTTTAATTATGTTTAATATATTTCTTTATTGTTTTTTGTATATAAGGCTTAAAAAATTCAAAATTTATTATAGATAAAAAATGAGCGAACTTACTTTAATTATTCCAGCTAAAGAAGAAAAAGAATCTTTGCCATTATTTTTAAATGAATTAAAAAGTTTGCAATGTAATAAGTTAGTTGTTTTACAAAAAGAAGATGATACCACTCTAAAAGCGATTTCAGCTACACAAGGTATAAATATTTTAATACAAAAAGAAAATGGTTATGGAAATGCGTTAAAAGAAGGAATTAATTCTGTAAAAACTAAATACTGCTGCATCATAAATGCAGATGGTTCAATGGATCCAAAATACCTAAAAGAAAAGCTATTAAAGTGTGAAAAAATAGATTTTATTTTTTCATCTAGATATGAAAAATCTGGCGGGAGCAATGACGATGATATTGTTACATTCATTGGTAATAAAATATTTACCTTTTTAGGAAATTTTTTTTTTAATTTAGGTATTTCTGATATTTTATTTACATATATTTTAGGAAAGACAGACTCATTTAAAAAATTAAACCTATCTTATTCAGATTTTAGAATCTGTGTTGAAATACCAATTAATGCAAAGAAAAAAAATTTTAACTATGCTATTATTCCAAGCTTTGAGAGAAGCAGAATTGGAGGAAAAAAAAAAGTAAATGCTATTAAAGATGGTTTTTTAATCTTATTCGCAATGGTACGGTTGTTTTTTAAAAAATTTAATGATCAATAAAAAAGATAAAATATTTCTTGCAGGACACAACGGTTTGGTTGGTAGAGCAATATTTAAAAAATTAAATGAAAAAGGATACAAAAATATAGTAACCATACCAAGAAGTAGTTTGGATTTAATAGACCAGAAAAAAGTTTTTAATTTTATAAAAAAGAAAAAACCAAAAGTAGTAATTATAGCCGCAGCAAAAGTAGGTGGAATTGCAGCAAATAATGAATTTAAAGCTGAATTTATTTACAAAAATCTTTCGATACAAACAAATTTAATTCATTCTTCACATATTAACGGTGTTCAAAACTTATTAATGTTAGGATCAAGCTGCGTATATCCAAAAAAATCTTCTCAACCTATTAAAGAAGAATTTTTATTATCTGGATATTTAGAAAAAACTAACGAACCTTACGCAATAGCAAAGATAGCAGGAATAAAAATGTGCGAAAGCTATAATTTTCAATACAAAAGGAATTATAAATGTCTTATGCCTTGCAATACTTTTGGGCCAAATGACAATTATAATTTAAAAACTTCGCATTTTTTGCCAGCATTAATCAGAAGGATTTATGAGGCAAAAAAAAACAATAAAAAAAGTATTAAACTTTGGGGTACCGGCAAAGCTAAAAGAGAGGTTATATATGTTGACGATATAGCAGAAGCATGTATTTTTTTTATGAACAAAAAAACTAATCATTCATTAATCAACATAGGCACAGAAGAGGAAAAAACAATAAAAGAATATGCTTTGTTTATAGCAAAAAAATTAAAATATAATTTTAAAATTAAATTTGAAAATAACAAAATAATGGACGGAACACCAAGAAAAATATTAAATTGTAAAATTGCTAAATCTTATGGCTGGAATAGAAAAATATCTTTTGAAGATGGTATAGATATGACTATCCAGAATTTTATTAATAATTACCCTAAAAAATACAAAAAAAATTAGCATCGATTAATAATTGTTCCTTTGACAATATTGTTATTTTATATATAAGTTGTTTGCCTGGCGATTATTGCGAAGGGGCAATACCCGATCCCATTCCGAACTCGGAAGTCAAGCCTTTCAGCGCCGATGGTACTTTGTCTTAAGACATGGAAGAGTAGGTCATTGCCAGGCTAAATAATCTTATGAAAATTGCTAGTTCACTAAAGTCATTAAAAAAAAGGGACCTTAACTCAAAATTGGTTAGAAGAAGAGGAAGAGTCTATATAATTAATAAAAAAAATCCTAAATTTAAAGCAAGACAAAAATAAATCTTTAATCTTTATGATAATTGGGTCTACGTCAGAAAATAAAGATATTGAGAAAAGAATTGCAATTACACCTGATATTGTAAAAAAATATGTGGGGCTTGGATTTGACGTTAATGTAATTCAGAATTACGGAGCTCATTTAGGATTTAAAGATTCAATTTATGAACATGCTGGTGCAAAAATTATTTCTGATGAAAAAAAGTTGTTAAATAATTCTGATTTAATTATTCAAGTGGGTTTGCTTAATGAAAGTAAACTTTCTTTTATAAAAGAAAATCAGATTCTTATTGGTTCTTTCGATTCTTTCCTTAATAAAGAAAAATTACAAAATTTAGCAAAAAATAAAATTAATGTTTTTTCACTTGAATTATTGCCTAGAATTACAAGAGCACAATCAATGGATATACTTTCTTCACAGGCAAATTTAGCTGGATATAAAGCTGTAATAGAATCATTCGCTTTTTTTGAAAAAGCTATACCAATGATGATGACAGCAGCTGGAACAGTGCCTGCGGCAAAAGTTTTGGTTGTTGGGGCGGGAGTAGCAGGACTACAAGCTATTGCTACAGCAAAAAGGATGGGCGCCATTGTTTTTGCTACCGATGTTAGAGTAGCTTCCAAAGAACAGGTTGAAAGCCTAGGAGGAAAATTCTTATTTGTTGAAGGTTCGGAAAATCTTGAAACAAAAGGTGGTTATGCAAAGGAAGCTTCTGAAAACTTTAAAAAAAAACAAGAAGAACTTTTAACTGAAACTCTTAAAAAAATAGACATTGTTATATGCACAGCTTTAATACCTGGAAAGAAAGCACCAATAATTATTAAAGATAGCATGATCAATAACATGCAACTTGGATCAGTAATATATGATTTAGCTGCTTCACAGGGAGGCAATACAGCTTTTACAGAAGTTAATAAAATAGTTGATAAAAATGGTGTTAAAATTATGGGGGAGAGAAATATTTTAAATAAATTGCCAGTTTCAGCTTCAAATCTTTATGCAAAAAATTTGTTTAATTTTATTTTAAATCTTTATGATAAAGAAAACAAAAAAATAAATATTAATATGGAAGACGAAATAATTAAAAATACATTAGTGCAATAATAATGGAAATTGATCCTTTTATATTTAGATTGAGCATTTTTATATTGTCCATATTTATTGGATATTATGTTGTATGGAGTGTAACTCCTTCTTTGCACACACCATTAATGTCAGTTACTAATGCTATTTCATCAGTAATTATTGTAGGAGCAATAATTGCATCATTAGCCGGAAATACTGAAAATGTTTTTAATACTGCAAATATTTTTGGATTTTTAGCAATTATTTTAGCTGCAGTAAATATATTTGGAGGTTTTCTTGTAACACAAAGAATGCTTGCAATGTACAAAAAGAAAAAGAAAGATAAATAAGAATGTCAGCAAATTTATTAGCAATCTTTTATTTAATTTCTGGAGTACTATTTATTTTAGCTCTTAGAGGTCTTTCTTCACCAGAAACATCAAGAAAAGGAAATTTATTTGGTATCATTGGGATGGCAATTGCCATTGGAGTCACTTTTTTATCTGTAGGTAATTTTTCCACAGGGTTTTTGTACCTTTTAATTTTTTTACTAATTGGTGGATCGATGGGAGCATTTATTGCATATAAAATACCAATGACTGCAATGCCTGAACTTGTGGCAGGATTTCATAGTCTAGTTGGTTTAGCAGCAGTATTTGTTGCAATATCTGCTTTTTTAAATCCTGAAGTTTTTAACTTAGGTTCAATAGGAAATATTAAAATAGCGAGTTTAATAGAAATGTCTTTAGGAGCCTCAATTGGAGCAATAACATTTACTGGATCTATAATAGCTTTTTTAAAACTTCGAGGAATAATGTCGGGTAATCCAATAACTTTTCTAGCCCAACATTACATTAACTTAATACTAGGCTTATCAATTGTAGTATTAATTTTTTATCTTTGTAAAATTCAATTAGGTAATCTCTTCTGGTTAATAATTATAATATCTTTTTTATTAGGAATTTTATTAATTATACCAATTGGAGGAGCTGATATGCCCGTTGTTATTTCAATGTTAAATTCATATTCTGGTTGGGCTGCTGCAGGAATAGGTTTTACACTAGAAAATACTGCATTAATCATTACAGGAGCGCTGGTTGGATCTTCCGGTGCAATATTGTCCTACATAATGTGCAAAGGTATGAACCGTTCTTTCTTTAATGTAATTTTAGGAGGTTTTGGAGGAACAGATCAAACTTCATCTGAAAAAAGCAAGGAAAAAAAACCTGTAAAAACTGGAAATGCAGATGATGCGGCTTTTTTAATGAAGAATGCTTCATCAGTAATTATTGTTCCTGGATACGGCATGGCAGTTGCTCAGGCTCAACATGCATTAAGAGAAATGGTTGATGCTCTTAAAAAAAATGGAGTAAAAGTATCATATGCAATTCACCCAGTTGCAGGAAGAATGCCAGGCCACATGAATGTTTTACTTGCTGAAGCAAATGTGCCATATGACGAAGTATTTGAATTAGAAGAAATTAACAATGATTTTGCCAATTGTGACGTTGCGTATGTTATTGGCGCAAATGATGTTACAAATCCTGTTGCAAAAACAGATCCACAAAGCCCGATTTATGGAATGCCAATCTTAGATGTTGAAAAATCAAAATCAGTTTTATTTGTAAAAAGAAGTCTTTCCCCAGGTTATGCAGGAATAGATAATGATTTATTTTATAGAGACAATACTTTA
>CACAMG010000031.1 GCA_902533585.1 uncultured Pelagibacteraceae bacterium | reverse complement strand
TACTTTGTAAAAAGATTTAAATTATTTAAAAATTACAATTTAGATATTGATTCATATTTAATCGAATTTAATAAAAAATTATTGAATGAGTAAAAATTATTATATAACTACACCAATTTATTATCCTTCTGCAAAACCTCACATGGGACATGCTTACTCAAGCATAATAGCTGATATTTTTGCAAGATTTAAACGAATTCAAGGTTATAAAGTTTATTTTTTGACAGGAACTGATGAACACGGACAAAAAATTCAAAGAGCAGCAGAAAAAAAAGGTAAAGACCCACAATCATTTTGTGATGAAATAAGTCAAACTTTTAGAGATTTATCGGATATATTAAACTTATCTAATGACGATTTTATAAGAACAACCGAAAGCAGACATACTAAATCAGTTCAAAATTTATGGAACATACTAGAGAAAAAAGGAGAAATTTATTTGTCAAAATATTCAGGCTGGTATTCTGTTTCTGATGAGGCTTTTTATTCTGAAGAAGAAATTGATACAAAAGATGGTAATAAAATTGCCAAATCATCCGGATCTAAAGTTGAATGGGTAGAGGAGGAATCTTACTTTTTTAAGCTTTCTAAATGGCAAGAACCCTTATTAAAATTCTATTCAGAAAATCCTAATTTTATTTTGCCAATAAGTAGAAAAAATGAAGTTGTTAGTTTTGTTAATTCTGGTTTGAAAGATTTATCTATAAGCAGGAAATCATTCAGCTGGGGTATTAAAGTACCATCAAACAAAGATCACGTTATATATGTTTGGTTGGATGCTTTAACCAATTATTTAAGCGCATTAAATTATCCAGATACTAAAAACAAGCTTTATATTGATTTTTGGCCCGCAACAATTCATTTAATTGGCAAAGATATTTTAAGATTTCACGCTGTTTATTGGCCAGCTTTTTTATTAGCTGCCAATATACCATTGCCATCAAGAGTTTACGGTCATGGCTGGATACTTTCAGGTGAGGAAAAAATGTCTAAATCTAAAGGAAATATTTTAGATCCTATAGAAATTATAAAAATATATGGACTAGATTCACTTAGGTATTATTTAGCAAAAGAAGTTTCTTTTGGTAATGATGGAAATATATCAAAACAAAAATTAGAAAACACTATTAATAGTGATTTAGCTAATAATTTTGGCAATCTTTGCCAACGAGTTTTATCTTTTAATGAGAAAAATTTTAAGTTAGCTACTCCAAAAACATATACATTTAACTCTAATGACCTATCTTTGCTCGATAGATTTAAAAATAATTATGAAAATTTGATAAAATTTATTGATAATCAAGATTTAAATTCTTATATGAATTTTATTGTTGAATCTCTATTCGCGTCAAATAAATATTTTAATGATCAAGAACCCTGGAACAAAAAAAATGACGACGAAAGATTAAATACTATTATCTATGTATCGTTAGAAATTATAAGAAAAATCTCTATTATGTTATATCCGGTTATTCCTAACTCATCTTTAAAAGCATTAAATATTTTTAATTTAAAAGAAAAAGATGTAAAATTTGAAACTATTAAAAAACATGACTTTCTAA
Organism: uncultured Pelagibacteraceae bacterium; assembly: GCA_902533585.1. GTDB lineage: Bacteria > Pseudomonadota > Alphaproteobacteria > Pelagibacterales > Pelagibacteraceae > Pelagibacter. Next base: position 6,097 of record CACAMG010000031.1, on the reverse strand, counting down.
CAAAAAACACAAAAATTAATAAAATAGATATACTTTTCAATAAAATTCAGAAAAATGATTGATTCACATTGTCATTTAGACCAAGAACCCCTCTATAGTAATATCTCAGAAGTTATTATCAGAAGCAAAAAAGAAGGGGTTAATAAATTATTAACTATATGTACAACTAATAAAAGCTTTTTAAATATATTAAAATTAATTGATCTAGATCCAATGATTTATGGTACATTTGGAATTCACCCGCATGAAACAAAAAATGATAGTGTAACTAAGGACATAATTAAAAATAATATTCTAAAAAACAAAAAAATTATTGGCATTGGCGAAACAGGATTGGACTTTTATTATAACCACAGTGATAAAAGTGATCAAATTTCAAGTTTTAAAATTCATATAGAGGCTTCAGCAGAATTAAATATGCCTTTAATAGTACACTCACGAAATGCAGAAATTGAAACTTTTGATATTTTAAATTCATATAAAAATGAAAATCTTAAAATTCTTATGCACTGTTTTACTGGATCGGAAAATTTCGCAAAAAAGCTACTATCATTAAATGCTTTTTTTTCAGCAAGTGGAGTAATAACTTTTAAAAAAACTTTAGATCTACAAAATACTTTTAAAAATATTCCCTTAGAAAAAATTTTAGTTGAAACTGACAGTCCATATCTTGCTCCCGAACCTTTAAGAGGTAAAAAAAATGAACCTAGTTTCATTAGGTTTACATTAAAAAAACTAGCTGAAATAAAATCTTTAAGTGTCAAAGAATTAGATAGTTATACGACAAATAACTTTAATTTATTATTTTCTTCTAAGTAATGCCTATAAAATTTACAATATTAGGCTGTGGCTATTCTTTCGGTGTACCAAGAATTGATGGATATTTTGGTAAATGTAATAAAAATGAAAAGAAAAATTATAGAACTAGATGTTCGGCAATAATTTCAACTAAAAACACAAATATCCTTATTGATACCTCTCCAGATATTAAAAATCAATTAATTAAAAATAATATAAAAAATATTAATAAAGTTTTTTACACGCATGGTCATGGCGACCAGACACATGGAATAAATGAATTAAGAGCTTTTTTTTTAAAAAACAAAAAAAAAATTCCTATATATGCTGATAAAAAAACAAAAAAATATTTGTTAAATAGCTTTAAATATTGTTTTAAAGGATCGCCAAATTATCCCGCAACCTTAAAGATGCAAAATTTAAAAAATGTCCATTTTTCGTACGATAATAATATAAAAATAAAAATTAAATCAATCCAAGTTCAGCATGGAAAAATAAAATGTATATCATATATAATTAATAATACATGTGCTTATGCTAGTGATGTTAGTAAAATTTATCAAAAAGATTTAAAACATTTTAAAAACTTAAAATATTTTGTTGTTGATTGTTTAAGATTTTCTCCTCACCCATCTCATTTTAATTTAAACGATGTATTGGATTTAATTAAAACATTACGCCCAAAGAAAACCATCTTAACTAATTTAAATAATGAAATTGACTATAACAAAGTAAAAAAAATCTTACCTAAAAACGTCATTCCTGCTTATGATGGCTTATATTTTTATATATAAATTATAATAAATTAATATGAATGATTACTTTTTATTACATAAAAGTAGTAGAAAATAGCCAAACAAAGTAGATAATAGCGAGCCTGACAAAACACCTATTTTAACACCATCAATGTACTCTACATTATTTACAAAGGCTAAATTACCAACAAATAAACTCATAGTAAAACCAATACCGGTTAATATACCCACTCCATACAAAGTAATCCAATTGGCTTTGTTTGGCATTTGTGCAATCCCCAATTTTATTGAAGTGTAAGAAAAGACAAAAACTCCTAACTGTTTTCCTATAAATAAACCTAATAATATTCCTAGGGGAACAGGCGCTAAGAATGAATTAAATGAAATTCCTTCTAACGAAACTCCTGCGTTAGCAAATGCGAATAATGGCATAATAAAATAAACTACATAAGGGCTAATAGCATGTTCTAATTTAACTAATAGTGAAAAATCATGTTCCTTTTCTCTATGAGGTATCGAGCAAGCAAGAAGCACACCAGCAATTGTCGCATGAACTCCAGATTTGTAAGTAAAAAACCACAAAAATAATCCTAATAAAAGATAAGGTAAAAATTTTTTAACTTTAAAATTATTTAATACAAGAAGTAAAATAAAGGTTAATAATAATAAGCCTAAGAATTTTATACTTAAATCACCAGTATAAAAGAAAGCAATAATTATTATTGCTCCCAAGTCATCAATTATCGCCAATGCTGTTAAAAAAACTTTTAATGAAATAGGAACTCTTGAACCAAGAAGTGATAATATTCCTATTGAGAATGCAATATCAGTAGCTGATGGAATAGCCCAGCCATTTAGTGTTTCAGGTGTATTAATATTAATGAATATATAAATTAGCGCTGGAACTAACATTCCACCTATAGCTCCTATTATAGGTAGAGATGCTTGTTTTATATTTGAAAGTTCACCGTGAATGAATTCTCTTTTGATTTCTAAAGTAACAAAAAAAAAGAATATTGCCATCAAAGCATCATTAATCCAGTGCAAAATACTTAGTTTTAAACCAAAACTATTAATACCAATAAAAATATATTCATGAAGAGTGTAAAAATAAATTTCAGAATATGATGAATTGCTTATTATTAAAGCAATCATTGCACTAATTAAAAGCAATAATCCGCCGGCAGCCTCTAATTTAAAAAACCATTTAAATGGTGAAGTAATATAATTAATCATCTATATTATTTTATTAAATCTTTTAAAAATAAACTAATATCATTTAAGGTTAAATAAAGATTCGTTAATGTAATTTTTATATTTGGTATATGTGCTGATAATGGTTCTTTAAAAGTATCTAATATTAAAATTAAAGCAATTATTGAAATTATTAGAACTACAAATGTTTTAAAAAAGTTAATCTTTTTTTTTATTTTTTTACTATCAGAATCTATAGTTTCATCACTATTATTATGAATTTCTTCATTTTCTTCTATATTAAATTTTTGAATTTTCTGAACTTTTTTTTTAATATTCTTTTTATTAATTGTTTTTTCTATATTTTGATCTTCCTTATTTTTTTTCTGAAAAAACCATTTATGTTCACAGCTGCCACATTGAAGAAGTCGTCCTGATTCAGGAATTAAATCATCATCTATTATAAATTTTTTATTGCAACTTTCACAAATAACTAACATATTAGTTTATATAGCATATTATTTGAAAATTTCTTTGATTTTGAGAGTGTTTATAGTTTGAAAAAGCCAATATCTGCTGTATTAGTATGCACTTCGGGGCGTAGCGCAGCCTGGTAGCGCATCTGGTTTGGGACCAGAGGGTCGCAGGTTCAAATCCTGCCGCCCCGACCATTACTATGAAAAAAGTTAAGATATATAAACCTTCAAAAACTGCGATGCAATCAGGGCTTGCTAAATCAAACAAATGGATCCTTGAATATATAACATCAGATACAGGTATAAGTCCACTTATGGGCTGGGAAAGTTCTAAGGATACATTAAGTGAATTAAAATTAGAATTTTCTACAAAGGACCTTGCTGTTGAATATGCAAAAAAAAATAAACTAGAATTTGATTTAATTGAATCTAAAGAAAGAAAAATTACTAAAAAATCTTACGCCGATAATTTCACTAATTAAATGTTTAAATTTTTTACACAAAAACAATGGTTTCTCTGGAGTATTTTTGGATCAATTTTAATTTTAGTATCAACATGGTATCAAGTCCAATTAGATGTTAAAATTAATGAATGGTTTGGTGAATTTTATGACACACTTCAAAAAGCTCTAACAACACCAAATTCAGTTACTGAAGCGGAATTTATTGGATATTTGTTTACCTTTGCAAAAATTGCAGCTCTATGGATCTTAATTGCGGTTTTTACAGGTTTTTTTACAAGTCATTGGGTATTTAGATGGCGAACAGCCATGGCAGATTATTACCACGATCAATGGTTGAAAGCTAGATTAACTGAAGGAGCATCCCAAAGAGTTCAGGAAGATACTTTAAAATTCGCTAGGATCATGGAAGGTTTGGGAACTGGATTGTTAGACAGTATAATGACTTTAATTGCATTTACTCCTATCTTATGGGGACTTTCGAAGCAAATAGATGTATTACCATGGATTGGTGAAGTTAATCATGCTTTAGTTTGGGTTGCTATTATATCTGCTTTAGGTGGAACCGTAATATTGGCAGCTGTTGGTATAAAGTTACCAGGTATAGAATATGATATACAAAAAGAAGAAGCTGGTTACAGAAAAGAATTAGTACATGGTGAAGATGATCCCATACGAGCTGCACCACCAACGATAGGTCAACTCTATAACAGGGTCAGAGGGATACATTATAAATCATACTTTCATTATTTGTATTTTAATACTGTCAAATGGAGTTATTTTCAAGGTATGGTAATAGTACCATATTTAGCACTAGCGCCAACGATAGTTACTGGAGCTATCACGTTAGGTTTTGTTCAACAAATAACAAGAGCTTTTGGTCGTGTTGAAGGATCATTACAATATTTAGTTAGGAGCTGGTCAACAATAGTAGAGTTAATTTCTGTTTGGAAAAGGTTAAGAGAATTTGAAAACAAACTTCATTCAATTGAAAATGATACAACTGTAAAAATTTAATAGTGAATATAGATAAAAATTTAGTAGATAAATTTATAAATATTACTTCTGATGCTGCTATAGCGTGTCATAAACATATTGGAAAAAATGACAAGGTTGCAGCTGACAAAGCTGCTACTGATGTTATGAGAAAAAATTTAAACAAATTAGATATAAATGGAAATATTGTTATTGGAGAAGGAGAATTAGATGATTCTCCAATGCTTTACATCGGTGAAAAGCTAGGTACAGGCAAAGGTCCATCTTTAGATATTGCTGTAGATCCTGTTGAAGGAACAAATTTTGCTGCAAAAAATTTACCTGGAGCATTATCTGTAATGTCAGTTGCTTTAAAAGGAAATTTGTTCAATGCGCCTGAAACATACATGGATAAATTAGCTATAGGCAAAGATGTTCCTTATGATGCAACAGATTTAGATTTTTCTATTGAAAAAAATATTAAAAATATTGCAGAATCAAAAAATAAAGATTTATCAGAAATTACAGCCTGTATACTTGATAGACCTAGACATAGTAAAACAATAGATAAATTAAAAAATTTAAAAGTTAATTTAAAATTAATATCTGATGGTGATGTATCTGGAGCTCTTTTGGTTACAGATGAAAAGTATAAAGTTGACATTTTTTTAGGAATTGGAGGAGGTCCTGAGGGTGTTTTAGCCGCATCAGCGTTAGATGCTTTTGGATGCAAGTTTCAAGGTAGATTTTTGTTTAAAACGAATGAAGATATAACTCGTGCAAAAAACATGGGTATAAAAGACTTAAATAAAAAATATGATTTAAGAGATATAGTTAGAGGAGAATCTATTTTTTGTGCTACAGGAATTACATCAGGAGATTTAGTTAATGGTGTTAAGTTAGAAAATGGAAAATTTACTACTGAAACTTTAGTTACGCATAAAAATTCTGCAATCAATATTGTAAAAAAAGAGGTACCAATTACTTGATTAATTGTACTATTTACAATAAAAGATCAAAATTTGGTCCCTTCGTCTATCGGTTAGGACACGTGGTTTTCATCCTCGAAAGAGGGGTTCGATTCCCCTAGGGACCGCCATATTCTAAATGAGTCATTTTGTTTACATGATAAAAACGATAAATAGTAAAATTAATAAAACTTACGTGGGTTACTCTATAAACCCACGTTTAAGATTGTTAAAACATAATACAAATAGGGGAGCCAAGTCTACAAAAGGTCATAAATGGATATTAATATTTAAAAGAAAATTTAAATCAAAATCAAGAGCTTTGTCTTATGAATATTTTTTAAAAAAAAACAGAAAAGAAAGATTAAATATAGTCAAAAAAAAACTAATATATAATTAAGTTATGTTAAAAATTGCAACAATTCTACCTTATAAGGAAAACTATTCGAAAAAAAAGGCTGCCGCGGCAT
>CACAMG010000030.1 GCA_902533585.1 uncultured Pelagibacteraceae bacterium | reverse complement strand
TTGTTATCACTTCTATAGTTTCTATTTATCCTGCAATGAAAGCGTCTAAATTAGATACAGTAAAGGCTCTTAAATATGAGTAATATAATTGAAATAAAAAGTTTAAGTAAACACTATTATGCAAAAGAAAAAATAAAAGTTTTAAACAAAATTAATTTCAAATTTAAAAAAGGAAAAATTTATTCACTGGTAGGACCTTCTGGTTCCGGCAAATCAACATTATTAAATTTATTATCATTAATCGATCGTCCCACATCAGGAAATATTAAAATTGATAAAGATAATATAAATTTTGATAACGTATCTAAGATTGATCAAGTAAGAGCAAATAAAATTGGCATAATATATCAAGATAAAAATCTTCTTTCAGATTTTACCGCTTTAGAAAATGTATACATTGCAAGACTTTCAGTCGATCATGATAAAATTAAAGCAATAAATGACTCAAAAAAAATTATAAAAAAAGTTGGATTAATCAATAGGATTAATCACTACCCATCAGAACTTTCTGGAGGAGAAGCACAAAGAATAGCAATTTCGCGTTCATTAATAAACTCTCCAGAAATTATTTTAGCAGATGAACCAACGGGAAATCTTGATCATAAAAATGCAAAAGAAATTTTTAGAATCCTTTTTAAGCTAAAATCAAAGGAAAGGATTATAATTTTTGCAACCCATAATAGATATTTTGCAAATATGGCAGATTGTAAAATACAAATAATTGATGGTAAAATGAAAATCATCAATGCAAGAATCAGAAAATAATAACTTTAATCATTTTAAAATTCATACACAATATTCAATTTGCGAAGGTGCTGTAAAAATAGATGACTTAAAAAATTTTTGCAAAAATAATAAAATTAAATCTGTTGGATTGTCTGACACTTCAAATCTTTGTGGCGCTTTAGAATTTTCTGAAAATATATCAAAATCTGGAACACAACCAATTATAGGAACTCAGATAGTTTTTAAATATAAGAATGAATTTGGATTATTGCCATTAATAGCTAAAACTGAAGGTGGTTATAAAAAAATTATTGAACTATCTTCCAAATCATTTTTGAATAACAATAACCTTGATCCTCATTGTGATTTCCAAGATTTACTAAATTGTTATGATGATATAATCGTGTTATCAGGATCTATTAATGGTCTGATTGGCAATTTATTTAATAAAGGAAAAAATGGAGAAATAGAAGAAATTTATAAAAAATTAAATAAATTCCATAAAAATAATTTTTATATAGAAATTCAAAGACATAATGACCACAATGAAAAATCTTTTGAAAATTTTAATTTAATTCAATCAAAAAAATTCAACATACCTATAATAGCATCACAAGAAGTCTTTTACATTGACCAATCTATGCATGAAGCTCATGAAGCATTAATTTGCATTAAATCTAAAACTTATCTAAATGACAAAAACAGATATAGAATATCAAACCAGCATTATTTCAAATCAGGAAAAGAAATGTCAGATCTTTTTTTTGACTTACCTGAGGCACTGCAAAATAATTATAACTTACCATATAGATGCTATTTTAGACCAACTCCATCAAAACCTATTTTACCAAACATAGGATCTGAAAAAGGAATTGATGCAGATGAATTGTTAACAAAAGAGTCCGAAGATGGATTGATAAATAAATTTATTAAAATATTTAAAAAAAAAAAAGATAAATTGATAAATGATCCTAAATACAAAGAATATAAAGAAAGACTGCAACATGAAATCAATATTATTAAAGAAATGAATTATGCTAGTTATTTTCTTATTGTTTCTGATTACATTAAGTGGGCTAAAAAAAACAATATTCCCGTTGGCCCAGGAAGAGGTTCTGGAGCAGGATCTCTTGTAGCATGGTGTCTATCAATTACCGATCTAGATCCTATTAAATTCAATTTAATTTTTGAAAGGTTTTTGAATCCCGATAGAATTTCCATGCCAGATTTTGATATAGATTTTTGTGAAGAAAAAAGAGATCTTGTATTTAAATATCTCACAGAAAAATACAAAAACAGTGTTGCGCATATTATTACGTTTGGAAAACTTAAAGCTAGAATGGTAATTAGAGATGTAGGTAGAGTTTTGGGACTACCGTATGGTTTTGTTGACAGTATTTGTAAAATGATACCTTTCGATCCCTCTAGGCCAATGTCATTAGACGAATGCATAAATAGGGAGCCAAGACTTCAAAAATTAATTAATGAAGATAAAAGAGTCAAAAGATTGGTAGATCTATCTTTAAAACTGGAAGGACTAAATAGAAATATCGCTACCCATGCAGCTGGAGTTGTAATAGCTGATAAACAATTAATTGAAACTGTTCCTTTGTACAAAGATCAGTCTTCAAATTTATTATTACCCTCAACTCAATTCGATATGTATTCAGCAGAAAATGCCGGATTAGTTAAATTTGATTTTTTAGGATTAAAAACTCTAACAGTTATAAACAAAACAAAAAATTTAATTAATAAATCTAACAAAGAATTTTCATTAGAAAATATAAATTATGAAGATCAAAATGTTTTTAAATTATTATCAAACGGTAACACTGTAGGTTTATTTCAACTTGAAAGTTCTGGAATGAGAGAAGCTTTAATTAACATGAAGCCAAACAGATTAGAAGATGTAATTGCCCTTGTAGCCCTATATAGGCCCGGACCAATGAGCAATATTTCAATATATAACGATTGTAAACATGGAAAAAAAGAACCTGATTATCTTCATCCAAAATTAAAAGATATTTTAAAACCAACTTACGGAGTAATTATTTACCAAGAACAGGTTATGCAAATTGCTCAAGAGTTATCTGGATTTACCGCTGGAGAAGCAGATATTTTAAGACGAGCAATGGGAAAAAAAAAGAGATCTGAGCTCGAAAAGCAAAAGCAAAGATTTATTGAAGGTGCAGATAAAAATGGAATAAGTAAAGAAATAGCAGCAGGCATATTCTTGAAAATAGAACCTTTTGCAGAATATGGTTTCAATAAAAGTCATGCAGCAGCATATGCAATAATAGCATATCAAACAGCTTATTTAAAAACTTATTATCCTCACGAATTTTTTGCTGCATCAATGTCAATGGAAATGTCCAATCAAAATAAATTAAGTGAATTTGTTGAGGAGCTAAAGAGAATAGGTATAAAAATGATAAGACCAAATATAAACCATTGTTTTGCAGATTTCACATCTGATAAAGAAAAAATTTTTTATGCTCTTGGAGCTTTGAAAAATGTTGGATATGAATCTATTTCCAATATTATCAAGGAAAGAGAAAATAATGGTTTTTTTAAATCAATAGATGACTTTATAAAAAGAGTAAACCCAAAAGATATTAACAAGCTTCAGCTTGAGGCCCTGGTTAAAGCTGGTGTTTTTGATAAAATTAATAATAATAGACAATCTATTTACAACTCAATTCCAAACATAATTTTAAAATCAAAAAGTATTTTTGAAAACAAATCTGCAAATCAAATTGATTTGTTTAATACAGACGAAGAAGTAAGCAATGATATTTTATTGAAAATTAGCGATTGGCCATTTGAAGAAAGATTATCTAAAGAGTTTGAAACACTTGGATCTTTTATTTCTGACCATCCATTGAATCAGTATAAAGAAATTTATAAACAATATGAAATAATCAATTATTTAGATTTCAATGGAGAAAAAAACTTACTATCCGCTAATATAGCTGCCACAGTTTTAAAAGTTCAAGAAAAAAAGACGCAAAAAGGTAATTCATATGCAATTATAAAATTCTCTGATTTAACAAGTGTTTTTGAATTATTTCTATTTTCAGATGTTTTTGAATCAAACAGGGATTTGCTTAAAGATGGTAATTCAGTTTTTATGACTTTGTCGAAAAGTAACTCTGAAGAGGAAAATAGATTTAAAAGAATTAATGTAAAAAAAATTACCTCACTCAAAGATATATTGAATAAACCTATTAATGAAATTAAATTTTCAACTAAAAATATTGATTTACTTGAAGATCTTTCAAAGACAAGTGAAGAAAATGGCACTACAAAAGTAAGCCTTATTTTAAGAAACAATAATCATAAATTAATATTTAAACTTAAAAATAAGCGTAAAATTGACAGAAAATTAATAAATTCCTTAAAAAACAAAGATATATCAACAAATTTTATCTAAAAAAAACACTTGTTTTAATAAAAATTAATTTGTACATACCTCCGTAAATTAAAACGCACACAATTTTTGGTTTTATACCTCCGGTCCTTAAGTGGAAATAATTGTGGTGGCATAACCGGGAAAAAATATGAATATACCAACGTTAACAATCCAACAATTATTAGAAGCAGGAGTCCATTTGGGTCATAAGACTTTAAGATGGAATCCAAAAATGAGAAAATATATTTTTGGCAAAAGAGATTCAATTCATATAATTGATCTTACCCAAACATTAGAATTAGCAAAAATTGCTTTAGAAAAAGTTTATGAAACAATAGCAAGCAACGGAAAAATCTTATTTATTTCAACAAAAAAACAAGCATCAGAAGCAATTGCTGAAGTTGCTAAAAATACTAATCAATATTATGTTAATTATCGTTGGTTGGGCGGAATGCTTACCAATTGGGGAACAATATCTAATTCAATAAAAAAACTTCAGCAAATTAATGCAGATTTAGTTTCAGAAAATAGAGGCTTTACAAAAAAAGAATTACTAAAAATGAGTTCACAAAGAGATAAATTACAAAGGTCATTGGGAGGAATTGCTGAAATGAAAAAGATTCCAGACCTAGTGTTTATTATTGATACAAATTATGAGTCGTTAGCCGTAAAGGAATCTGTAAAATTGGGTATTCCTATAATTGCAATACTAGATACAAATTCAGATCCCGAAGGTATTAATTTTCCAATACCAGGAAATGATGACGCGAGAAGATCAATCGATCTTTATTGTAGCTTAATTAAAGAAACTATAGAAAATGCAAAAAAAGCTGCACCAAAAATCACTGAAGAAAAAATTGAAAAAAAAAATAAAGAAAACATTAAAGAAAGCAATTTGAAGAAATCACCAAAATAAAAAAATGAGTGATCTTGAAAAGATAAAAAAATTAAGACAATCAACAGGTGCAGGTTTTAAAGATTGTAACTCAGCATTAAAAGAATCGGATGGTCATATAGAAAAAGCAGTTGAAATACTAAGAATTAAAGGAATATCAAAAGCTTCTAAAAAAATGACACGAGAGGCAAATGAAGGTGTTGTTGGAATAAGCGGAGATAGCAAAAAAACATCTATCATCGAAATAAATTGTGAAACAGATTTTGTAGCCAAAAATGCAGATTTTATAAACTTTGCAAAAGAATTGAGCGAACTTAATAATAATTTTTCATCTAACTTAAACGATCTAAAGAAATCAAAAATGAAAAATGGAAATACTGTTGAAGAAAATCTAGTATCTTTAATTGCTAAAATAGGCGAAAAAATTACTCTTGGAAGAGCAAAAACAATTAGTCACAATGGTGCGAAAAATTTTATTTACCACCACACGATAGTTAAAGATAATTTGTCTAAGCTTGGTGTTATTGTGTCTTTAGAATCGAATGATGAAACAGAAAAATTAAATAATTTTGGAAAACAATTATCAATGCATGTAGCAGCATCAAACCCTTTAGCTTTAAATTCTGAGAACCTAGACAAAGAAATAATTCAAAAAGAAGAAAAACTAATTTACGAAGAATTAAAAAATTTGGGGAAACCTAATAATATAATAAAAAAAATCAGCGCAGGCAAACTTAATAAATTTAAAGAAGAAAATGGTTTAATGACACAAAATTGGGTTATGGAGCCCAAAAAAAAAGTTAAAGATATACTAAAAGAAATTAGTATTTCAGATTTGCAAATTAAAGAATTTTATAGAATAAAAATTGGCGAATAATGTTTAAAGAAAATATTTATAACGACAAGATGAAAAAAACATTTGATGTTTTTTTAAAAGAACTTTCATCCTTACGAACTGGAAGAGCCAATGCAAATATGCTTGATATTGTTAAAGTTGATGTATATGGGCAAAAAATGCCAATAAATCAATTAGGAAGCATAACTACACCTGAGCCAAGAATGATAAATATTCAAGTATGGGATTTTAATAATGTTGCATTAATAGATACAGCAATAAAAAAATCTGAACTAGGATTAAATCCCCAGATAGATGGACAATTGATAAGACTACCAGTTCCTGATCTTAGCGAAGAAAGAAGAAATGAAATAAAAAAACTAATAAAATCTATGGGAGAAAAATGTAAAATTTCAATTAGAAATATTAGAAGAGAAGCAAATGATGAGCTAAAAAAACTATTAAAATCCAAGGATATCAGTGAAGATGATGAAAAAAAATTTGAAAAAAAAATACAAATTGTAACAGATGAAAATATTAAAAAAATAGATGATAAAATTATTTCAAAAGAAAAAGAAATAATGACCATATGAATCAAATTCAACATGTTGCCATTATTATGGATGGCAATGGCCGTTGGGGCTTAAAAAAAAGAAAATCAAGAAATTTTGGACACAAAATAGGACTTAAAACTGTAGAAAAGGTTTTAAAACAAACTATAAAAAAAAAAATTAAATATTTAACATTGTTTGCATTTTCTACTGAAAATTGGAAAAGACCGCAAAAAGAAGTTAATTTTTTATTTAAATTACTTGAAAATTTCTTATTAGATAAATTAAGTGAGTTTCATAAAAATGGCATTAAGCTAAAAATTATAGGGAAAAAAAGATTTTCAAATCAACTTAACAGAATTTTAAATAATGCTGAAAAAAAAACAAAAAAAAATAAAAAACTACAGGTAAATCTAGCATTAAATTATGGATCAAAAAGTGAATTAATTTATGCATTTAATAAGTTAAAATTTAAAAAAAAAGCTATAAATGAAAAAATTATATCAAGTAATTTATTTACGAAAAATATTCCAGATCCAGATTTATTAATTAGAACAGGTAATACTCATAGATTAAGCAATTTTTTACTATGGCAACTAGCATACGCAGAAATTTTCTTTGAAAAAAAATTATGGCCAGATTTTAACGAAAATGATTATAATAAAATATTATTAAAGTTTAAAAAAATTAAAAGAAACTTCGGCAATATATGACAAATCTTCAAAAGAGAATTTTAACCTCACTTGTTGTTCTGCCGTTATCACTGTTTTTAATAATAAAAGGTGGTATTTTTTTATTATTTTTTTTATTTACTATTTTTTCAATAGCAAACTATGAATTATTTTTATTTTTTAAAAATAAATTCACAATACTTTTTTTGGATACAGTATTAGCTCTTTCACTGTATTCGATTTATTATCTTTCAGAAGTTGATATATTTTCATTTTATTTCTTAATATGGATCATTATAATTGTTGTATGTTCAGATATTGGTGGATACACTTTCGGCAATATATTTAAATGGAAAAAATTAACAAAAATTAGTCCGAAAAAAACAGTTTCAGGAGTTTTCGGATCTTTTTTATTTGCTTTAATTTCAATTTTTATCATCCATATTGTTACAATAAATAAAGGATTATTAACAAATTTTTTTGAGGTTAAATATTTTCTTTTGGCATTATTTTTTTCCTTCATTTCTCAGGCTGGAGACTTGACAATTTCTTATTTTAAAAGATTAGAGAAAATTAAAGACTCAGGCAAAATCTTACCAGGGCATGGAGGAATTCTTGATAGAATTGATGGTCTAATGTTTGCGATAATTTTCGGATTTATAATAATTAGGTTTGAATTAATTTAATAATGAAAAAAAAAATTGCAATACTTGGTTCAACTGGTTCAATAGGAAAAACAACTTTTAATATTATAAAGCAAAATAAAAAAAAATTTAATGTAGTAATTTTAACAACTAACAACAATGCTAATAAAATATTAAAACAGGCAAAAATCCTTAATGTAAAAAATGTAATTATTCAAAATAGGGACAATTATTTAAAATTAGAAAAAAAATTTAAAAAAAATAATATAAAAGTTCATTTTAATCTTAAAATCTTAAAAAAAATTATTAAGCAAAAAATAGATTATACCATGTGCTCTATAACAGGATTAGCTGGAATGAAACCAACAATGGATGCAATTGAATTTAGCAAAACTGTAGGTATAGCAAACAAAGAATCAATTATATGTGCTTGGTCATTAATTAAAAAAAAATTAAAGAAATTTAGAACAAAATTTATACCAATTGATTCAGAGCATTTTTCAATCTGGTCATTAATTAAAAATGAAAATACAAATAACATTAATCAAATTATTATAACTGCATCTGGTGGTCCTTTTTTAAATAAATCAATAAATAAAATTAAAAATGTTAAACCACATGAAGCGCTTAAACATCCCAATTGGTCTATGGGAAAAAAAATATCTATAGATTCAGCTACTATGATGAATAAAGTTTTTGAAGTAATAGAAGCTCAAAGAATTTTTAACATAGAAAAAAACAAATTTAAAATTTTAATTCATCCAAATTCTTATGTTCACGCAATTGTTAAATTTAATAATGGTTTAATTAAAATATTAGCTCATGATACGAGAATGACAATTCCTATATTTAATTCTATTTACAATGGACAAGATGTTCACTTAAAATCAAAAGTAATTAATTTTTCTGTTTTAAACAATCTAAAATTAACAGATCCAGACAAAAAAAAATTTCCAGTCCTTAATTTTTTAAAAAAAATTCCTAAAAAGAATTCTCTATTCGAAACAGTGCTAATTACTGCTAATGACGAGTTAGTAGCCCTTTACCTTAGTGGAAAAATTAAATATCTTAATATATATGAATATTTATTA
>CACAMG010000029.1 GCA_902533585.1 uncultured Pelagibacteraceae bacterium | reverse complement strand
TTTGGAGAAATTGATTTAAATAAAGATTACTCAGTTCAGGGAGTTAATAATATTTTAAAAAATCTATATTTAACAAATTTTTTTAAAACAGTTGATATAAAAATTGATAGTGGAATTTTATATATAAGTTTAGAAGAAAATCCTATTGTTCAAAATTTAATAATTAATGGTTTAAAAGCTAAAAAGTTTCAGGAAAAACTTCAGGAAGTTTTAACCATTAAAGAAAGAAGTTCTTTTGTTGAGTCTCATGTTAAGAAAGATTTAAATGTAATTGAAAATACATTTAAAACTTCGGGATATTACTTTGTTGAAGTTGATGTTAAAATTATAAAAAATTCTAACAATACGGTTGATTTAATTTATGATATTGATCTAGGTGAAAAAGCTAAAATTTCAAAAATAAAGTTTTTAGGCGATAAAATTTATAAAGATAGAAAACTTTTAAACATCATAACGTCCGAAGAAGATAAATTTTGGAAATTTATTTCATCAAAAAAATTTCTAAATGAAGAAAGGGTTAATCTTGATAAACGATTACTTGAAGGTTTTTATAAAAACAAAGGGTATTATGAAGTTGTAATCGAAAATAGTTATGCAAACTTTTTAGATAATAAAAGTTTTGAATTAATATTTAATATTAAACCTGGTAAAAAATATTATTTTAATAAATTATCGCTTCATTTACCTGATGATTATAATAAAAAATACTTTGTAGAAATCGATGAAATTCTTAAAAATTTAACTGGAAAAACATACTCCAGAAATAATGTTGAAGAAATTTTAGAAACTCTTGATAAAATAGCTCTTCAAAAACAATATCAGTTTATAAATGCAAAAATATCAGAAAAAATAACTGATGACAAAATTGATTTTGATATTTTTATTGAAGATTCCGATAAAATTTATGTAGAAAAGATTAATATTTTTGGAAACACTTATACACTGGATCAAGTCATTAGAAATAATTTATTAATCGATGAAGGCGATCCATTTAATAAAATATTGCATTCTAGATCCCTTAATAATCTTCGAGGATTAAGAATTTTTAAAGAGGTGGATTCAAAAATTGTTAGTGGTTCAACTTATAATGAAAAAATTGTTGAAATAGAAGTTAAAGAAATGCCTACTGGTGAAATTACCGCCGGAGCAGGAGTTGGAACTTCAGGTAGCAATATAGGTTTTGGAATTAAGGAAAAAAATTATTTAGGCAAAGGTATTACTCTTGATGCAAATATCATTTTAAGTGATGAAGCTATTAAAGGTTCACTGGCAATGACAAATCCAAATTACAAAAATACTGATAAATCAATCACTACTCGAATTGAAAGTACAACAATAGATAGACTTAAGGACTTTGGATATGAAACAAACAAGTATGGTTTTTCTTTAGGCACCACTTACCAACAGTATGAAGATATATATTTTTCTCCAAATATCTCTTTATATTATGAAGATTTATCAACAAATTCAGCTGCATCTTCTCAACTTAAAAAACAAAGCGGCGAATATACTGACGGTATTGTAAGTTATGTTTTTACTTTAGATAAAAGGGATCAAAAATTTAGAACAACCGAAGGACACAAAACTTATTTTAGTCAAGCTTTACCTTTGATATCTGATGATGGAGTGTTAGTTAATACATTTGAATATCAAAAATATCATCAATTTGTTGATCAAATGGTTGGAAGATTGTCTTTTTATATAAGATCAGTAAATTCAATTTCAGACAATGATGTAAGAATATCAAAAAGAACTATTTTACCATCAAGAAAGCTAAGAGGATTTGAACCAGGAAAAATAGGCCCAATAGATGCTGGAGACTTTATAGGAGGAAATTATTCATCTGCGCTAAATCTTTCAACAGATATTCCTTTTTTATTTTCAAATATACAAACTGCTGATTTTAAATTTTTTGTAGATGCTGCAAATGTTTGGGAAGTCGATTACAGTGAAACCATTGATGATTCAAATAAAATCAGAAGTTCCACAGGTATCAGCGTTGATTGGTTCACTCCAATTGGTCCTTTAAATTTTTCTCTTGCCAAACCTATAACAAAAGCTTCAACAGATAAAACTGAGTCATTTAGATTTAATTTAGGTACGACATTTTAATGAATAATAAATTTGTAATAACTACAATATTTATTTTTTTTTCAAATTTTAATTTAGCAAAATCAGAAAATAATATCGTCTATATCGATATGGATGCCATTATGAATAAATCTATTGCTGGAAAAGAGATAGTTAAGTCTTTAAATGAAATGCATAAAAAAAATTTAATTTTTTTTGAGAAGCAAGAAAATGAATTAATTAATAAAGAAACTAAGCTACTTTCACAAAGAAATCTATTAAGCAAAGAAGAGTTAGAAAAGCAACTAAAGGATTTAAGAAATGAAGCTAACATATATAGAAAAGAGAAAACTCAAAAATTAAATGATTTTAATAATAAAAAAATAAATGCAACAAATATATTATTAAAGGAGATTCAACCAATATTAGTTAAATATTCTAACGAAAATTCAATTTTATTAATTTTTCAAAAAAAAGATATAATTTTAGGAAAATCTGAATTAGACAAAACAAATGATATATTAAAAATTATAGATAATAATATTACAAAAATTAATTTGAACTAATGACAGATTCTTTAAACAAAGATCAAATTTTAAAACTTTTACCTCATAGAGATCCAATGCTTTTAATTGATGAATTAATAAATATTAAAAAATTATTTTCAGCAACAGCAATAGTTAATGTTCGTGAAGATAGTTTTTATGTTCAAGGACATTTTCCAGGTCAACCAGTTATGCCTGGAGTTTTAATTGTTGAAGCTTTTGGCCAAGCTGCAGCTGCTCTTACCGCACATGGTATAGATAAATCTACATATGAAAATAAGTTAGTTTTTTTAATGAGCGTTGAAAAAGCAAGATTTCGAAGTCCAGTTATACCTAATTGTAAATTAGAACTATGTATTGAAGCTATAAGATCTCATGGGAAAGTTTGGAAATATAAAGGCGAAGCCTTTGTCAGTGGAAAGAAAATGGCCGATGCTCAATGGTCAGCAACAATAGTTGATAGGAAATAATTAGCAATAAATCTTGATAAGCTTTTAATAAAAGTTTTGGTAAAAAACTTTATTAATGACTAATCCTTTTTTTAAAAATAAAGGCCCATATAAGATTGACAAACTTTTAAAAATATCAGGCCATCAAAACAATCTAAATTTTAAGAACGCTAAAATTTATGATATTAAAGATTTATCTTCTTCAAGCAAAAAAGACATCACATTTTTTCATTCAAAAAGATATGTAGAATTAGCAAAAAAAACCAAAGCTTCTTTTTGTATCACATCAGAAAATCTTAAAGATTTTTTACCTAAAAATTGTAAAAAAGTAATTGTTCAAAATGTTTTAATTTCAATAGCCAAAATAACGAAAGTCTTTTATCCAGACTCTATTAATGATGATTTTGATGTAACTGTTAAAGATATATCAAAAACTCAATTTAAAAATAAAGTTAAATTTGGAAAAAATGTATTAATTGGCAAAAATGTTAAGATAGGTAAAAATTGCTCTATCGGACATAATTCAATTATAGAAAAAAATGTAGTAATAGGTAAAGACTGTTCAATTGGATCCAATGTAATAATAAGGAATACAATTATTAATAATAGTGTCAATATTTTGGATGGTTGTGTAATTGGAAAAAAAGGGTTTGGATTTTTTCCCGATAAAGAAAAAAATTTTCGTTATCCTCAAATTGGTGTAGTTAAAATTGATGATTATTCTGAAATAGGATGTGGATCAACTATTGATAGAGGTTCTATGTCCAATACTATTATAGGTAAAAATACTTATTTAGATAATCAAATTCATGTAGCTCACAATGTTAAAATTGGAAATAATTGCGTAATAGCTGGCCAAGTAGGTTTTGCAGGAAGTTCTACATTAGGAGATCATGTGATGATAGGTGGTCAAGCAGGTATTTCAGGACATTTGAAAGTTGGAAATAATGTTAAAATAGGTGGAGGAAGTGGAGTGATTAAAGATATACCTGATAATAGTAGAGTTATGGGTTACCCAGCAAGAGATTTAAAAAATTTTTTAAGAGAAAACAAATAAGTGATACACAAAACCGCAATAGTAGATAGTAAGGCAAAAGTTTCAAACTCTGCAACTATAGGAGCTTATTCTGTAATTGGTCCGAATGTTGAAATAGGAGATCATGTAATAATTCACTCCCATGTTAATATTTCAGGAAATACTAAAATTGGAAATGGAAATAAAATTTACCCTTTTGTTTCCATTGGTAATGATCCTCAGGATTTAAAATATAATGGTGAAGAAACTAAACTTGAAATCGGCAATAGCAATAAAATAAGAGAATATGTAACAATACATCTAGGAACTTCAGGAGGTGGAGGACTAACTAAAATTGGTAATAACTGTTTATTTATGGTTTCATCACATATAGCTCATGATTGCACCGTAGGAAATAATGTTATAATTGCAAATAATGTACCATTAGGAGGTCATGTAACTATAGAGGATAACGTTGTTATTGGAGGAAATTCAGCAGTACAACAATTTACAAGAATTGGTAAACTTGCAATGATAGGAGGAATGACCGGGGTTTTACACGATGTAATTCCTTATGGTCTATCAATAGGAAATAGAAATTTTTTACAAGGTCTTAATTTAATTGGTTTAAGAAGAGCTAATTTTGAAAACAAAGATATTCTGGGATTATCTGAAGCCTACAAAAAAATTTTTGTAACAAAAAATCTTACAGAAAATCTAGGCAAATTAAATGAAACTCTTAAAGAAAATCCACTAGTTAAGGATGTTATTGAATTTATAACAAAAGATAAAAAAAGATCTATTTGCACACCCTTTTTAAAGGAATAAAAATGATTGGATTAATATTTGGAGAAACAGATTTTCCAAAAGAAATTCTTAAAAAGGTAAAAAAAAAGAAAATAAAGTACTTAATTATTGATTTATCAAGATTAAAAATATTTAAAAAAGATAAAAAATCATATCCCGTATCTATAGGTCAATTTGGTAAAATCATTAATATTTTAAAGGAAAATAATTGTAAAAAAGTACTATTCGCAGGAAAGGTATTTAAACCAAATCTTTCAAAAGTTAAATTAGATTTAAAAGGTATTTATTACATACCACGAATAATAAAGGCTTCTAAATTGGGCGATGCAGCTATTTTGAATGAAATAATAAAAATATTAAGTCAACAATCGATTAAAACGATAAGTTCAATATCGTTTAATCCTGAATTATCACTTAAAAAGGGAAATTATTCAAAAATCAAACCCAATAAAGAAGATCAAAAAGATATTATAAAAGCTATAAAAACATTGAGCAAATTAGGCAAATATAACTTTAGCCAAGGAACTGTTGTTAGAAATAAAAAAGTTATTGCTATTGAAAGGAAAGGTGGAACAGAAAAAATGCTTCAAAAATGTAAAACTAGCAAATTTAAAAGTAGTGGTGTTTTAGTAAAATTTCCAAAAATAAAACAAGATCTTAGAGTTGATCTACCTACAGTAGGTTTAAAAACATTAAAACAATGTAAAAAAGCAGGACTAAAAGGAATAGTTTTAAAAAACAAATGTAATGTTTTTTTAGAAAAAAATAAGTGCATTAATTTTACCAACAAAAATAAAATGTTTATAGCGGTTAAATGAAAAAGATTTTTGTATTAACCGGAGAGCCATCAGGTGATAAATTAGCCTCGACAGTTATTTCTAAACTAAAAAAAACTAATCCAGAAATTGAATATTTGTGCGTAGGCGGAACTCATTTAAATACTTTAGGTTTGAATTCAATTTATGATCTTAAAGAAGTTACTTATATAGGTTTTACTAGCGTTTTATTAAATATATTTAAAATAAAAAAAAAAATTAAAGAAACTGTAGATAAAATAATTGAATTTAAACCTGATATTTTATTTAGCGTAGATAGTCCTGATTTTACTTTAAGAGTTGCCGAAAAAGTTAAGAAAATTAATCCAAATATAAAAACAATTCATTTTGTAGCACCACAAGTTTGGGTATGGAGAGAACAAAGATTAAAGAAGCTAAAAAAATTTATTGACCATGTACTACTATTGTTTCCTTTTGAAAAAAAATATTTTGATAAAGAAAATATTCAATCAACATTTACAGGCCATCCATTACTTGAAATAGTTGATCGAAGTAAAATTGATGTAACACATATATTAAAAAGTCATAAAAAAATTATTTCAATCTTTCCTGGTAGCAGACGTTCAGAGGTAGATATTTTATTACCAATATTAATTGATTTTATTAAAATGATGAATAAAAAATATAAAGATATTTTTTATGTTTTTCATTCAACATCAGAATTTAATAAATCAACTCAAGATAGATTATTGAAAGAAGGTTTTTCTAATTGTGGATCTATATGTGATGAAAAAATAAAATATGAAATTTTGAAATATTCTATGTTTGCTATAGCTAAATCAGGTACAATCTCGTTAGAAATATCTAATGCTAAAGTTCCATCAATAATTATTTATAAAATGAATGTCATAAACTATCTGATTGTTAAAATGTTAGTAAAAGTTAAATTTGCCAATATAATTAATATTGCCGCTAACGAAGAAATTATTCCTGAATTAATTCAATCGAATTGTAATTCTAAAAATATATATAATAAAATTGATAATTTTTTTTATGATAAGCAATTAATAAAAGATCAAATTGAAAAAACCCAGAATATAATTGAACATTTCAAAACTAATAAATCATCAGAAATTGCAGCTTCAGTTTTAGTTAATAACCTTTAATCTTTTGATAACTTCTTCTTTATCTAAAGATAAAATTATATCATATATACCAGGACCAAATTTTGATCCAACTAAAGCAATTCTTAAAGGTTGACCAACTCCTTTAAAGTTAGTTTTGTTACTTGAGATTAAGTTATTTATTATTTTTTCTAAATTTTCTTTGTTAATATTTTCTATTTTTTCATACTCTTTTAAAAATTCATTTAAAATCTTTTTGGATAAATCATTTAAAAGCTTTATATCTTCAGAAGAGATTTGAATTTTATCTTTTATTAAATATTGAGAGTTGTTGAATATATCCTCAAGAGTTTTGGCTTTATTTTTAAGAAAACTTAGTGACTTTTTAATTTTTTCCACTTTGCTATCAATATTTTCTTTATAATTCTTACAATAGTTTGTTAAATGATCTAAAAGATCATTCTCATTCATATTTTTTATATAGTGTTCATTCATTGATAAAATACGACTCATATCTAATTTTGATGGTGATTTGCCTATACCTTCTATATTAAAATGCTCTATGCTTTCATCTAATGTAAATATTTCTTTATCCTTAAAAGACCATCCCAACCTTAATAAATAGTTTCTTAAAGCATCTGGCATTACACCAATCTTTTTATAGTCTTCTAAAGTTGATGCTTTATCTCTTTTAGATAATTTTTTACCCTCAGATGTGTGTATTAAAGGTATGTGAACATAAATTGGCAAATCCCAGTCCATACTTTGAAATATTTGTATTTGTTTAAATGTATTCATTTTATGATCATCGCCTCTAATTATATGCGTTATGCCCATTTTTTTATCATCTACAGCAGCACTTAAATTATAAGTTGGAGTTTGGTCTTTTCTTAGAATTATAAAATCTTCAATTGTAGAATTTTCTATTTTTACCTCACCTTGTACCAAGTCTTTTAATAATGACTCACCTTCAATTTTGCTTTTAAATCTGATAACTGGATTAATATCTTTTGGAGCATCTTTTCTTTCTCTACATTTTCTATTATATATATACGGTAATTTTTTTTGTTTAGCTCTATTTTTTTCTTCTTCAATATCTTTTTCACTGCAATAACATTTATAAGCTTGTCCTTTTTTTAACAGTTCATTTACTATGTTAGTATGATTTTTTATATTTTTTGATTGAATGTATACATCTTGAACATAGTTAATACCCATCCATTTAATTGATTCAATAATTTGTTTTTTATATTCATCTTTAGATCGTTCTTTATCTGTATCTTCTATTCTCAAAAAAAATGAACCCTTTTGATTTTGTGAATAAAGCCAGTTAAATAGCGCTGTTCTTATTCCACCTATATGTAATGGGCCTGTTGGAGATGGAGCAAATCTAGTTGCTACTTTTGACATTAATAAATGTTTAGACTATTTTAATTAAAGTTTCTATACAAAGATACAAGTATGCCTTGAACTTTAACTCTATCTGGACCAAAAATTTTGGTTTCGTAGTTTTTGTTTGCACTTTCTAGAGCTATAACCTTGCCTTTTTTTCTAATCCTTTTTAACATTGCTTCGTGATCATCTATAAGGGCAACTACAATTTTTCCATTATCTGCGGTATCGGTTTTTTTAATTATTACCGTATCTCCGTCATTAATACCGGCTTCTATCATAGAATCTCCTTGAACTTTAAGTCCAAAAAATTCACCATTTTTCTCAATATTGCTTGGTAGAGGAATTCTAGCAACTTCGTTTTGAATAGCTTCAACAGGAGTTCCTGCTGCTATATTTCCTAATACAGCAACTTCAGCAGTTTTGCTTTTTGAGTTACTTTCATCTAAACCACCTTTTATTACACTTGGTGAAAAACTGTTGTATATATCGTTAGCAGAGGCGGTTTCTGGAAGTTTTACAACTTCTAACGCTCTTGCTTTATGAGCAAGTCTTTTTATAAAACCTCTTTCTTCTAATGCACTTATTAACCTATGTATTCCAGATTTTGATTTAAGATTTAATGAGCTTTTCATCTCTTCATAAGAAGGAGATACACCTGTAGACCTCAACTTCTTGTTGATAAATAAAAGTAGGTTTTTTTGTTTTTTTGTTAACATAGAACAAATATCGTACAGAATCTGTTCTACAAAAGTTCTTCATTATTAACAACAGCTTAAATGTCAATAAAATTGCAGTTAATTTAACTATAATACAGAAAAAATAGAATTTTTCTCTAAATTTTTTAAAAGTGATTCACCAATTAAAAAAGTTCTAATGTTAGTTTTGTTCTT
>CACAMG010000028.1 GCA_902533585.1 uncultured Pelagibacteraceae bacterium | reverse complement strand
AACATCTATTGTATCCACGATATTTTCTAAATCTAAATTAGATCCGACAACAATTAATGGGGGTGTAATTAATTCTATTGGAAATACAGCTAAACTTGGAAAAGGTGAATGGTGTGTTTTAGAGTCAGATGAGTCTGACGGCAGTTTTTTGCAGTTACCATTTACTTATTCAATTATCACAAACATTGACGAAGAACATCTTGAACACTATGGTTCAATAAATAATTTAAAAAGCAATTTCATAAAATTTGCTGAAAAAACTCCATCGTTTGGAAAAACTCTTATTTGTTTAGATGATGTAAATAATAAATCAATATTGAGAAAGATCAAAAATCAGAATATCCTTACTTATGGTTTAAATGATAAATCAAATTTTAAAATTAAAAACATTAAACTTCATTCTAATTTATCAAAATTTGATCTAGAAATTAATTTACCAAATCAAGAAAGAAAAAATTATAATTCATTTAAAATACCCTTAATTGGAATTCATAATATTAAAAATTGCACAGCATCCATAGCTGTTGCAATTATGATGGGTATATCGGTAAATCAGATTAAAAAAGCAATTTTTGAATTTAAAGGTGTCCAAAGAAGATTTAATTTTATATTTGAGCATCAAAAAAGTATTTATTATGATGACTATGCTCATCACCCAACCGAAATATACGAATTACTTAAATCTATAAAGGCAGTTTACAAATCAAAAAAAATTATATCGGTATTTCAACCTCATAGAATTTCAAGATTAAATTCTTTAAAAATAAGATTTACGAAATGTTTTAAATTTTCAGATCAAGTTTTGTTGTGTCCAATTTATAGAGCTGGAGAAAACATAAAATTAAAATTTAACTATTATAAATTTGCAAAAGAAATTATAAAAAATTCAAAAGTTGATCTTATAATGATAAACAATGAAAAAGAATTAGTGAAGTTTGCTAGAAATAACATTTGTGGAGATAAAATAGTAATAGGAATGGGCGCTGGAACAATATCTAATTGGATTAGAAATTTACCTAAATTGATTAAATGAAATTAGATGATTTAGAAAAAATTGAATTTTATGATAATTCACGTTTAAATTTTGATCATGATTTATCTCGATTAAACTGGTTCAATATTGGTGGAAAAACAAAAATTTTTTTATATGCTAATTCGTTAAAAGATCTATCTATTTTTCTTAACAAATTTAACAATAGAGGAAAAATATTTGTTTTAGGAGCAGGCTCAAATACCCTATTTGACGACGAAACCTTTGAAGGCACAATTATAAAGCTTGGAAAGAATTTTAATAATATTTCATTATTAAAAGATAATTTAATTATTTCAGGAAGCTCTTGTTTAGATAGAAAGCTTTCTGAATTTGCAATGATCAACCATATTGAAGGTTTTGAATTTTTATCATGTATACCGGGATCAGTTGGCGGTGGAATAAGAATGAATGCTGGTTGTTATGGTAGAGAATTTAAGGATATTATTGTTTCAGTTCAAGCCATAGATTTTAAAGGAAGAGTTTTAACGATATCTTCATCTGAAATTAATTTTAAATACAGAAGTACAAATTTGTCTGAAAATTTAATTTATTTGAGCGGAACTTTTAAAGGCAAATTGTCAAAAAAAGAAAAAATTAAAAAAAAAATCGATGAATTAAAAAGTAAAAAAGAAATTTCACAACCGTTAAAAGTTAAAACAAGCGGAAGCACATTTAAGAACCCCATAAATCAAACAAATAAAAAAGTTTGGGAACTGATCAGAGAATCAATAGATATTAATCAAGTAAACAAAATGTTTGGTGATGCAAAACTTTCAGACAAACATTGTAATTTTTTAATCAATACACAAAAAGCTTCGTCTAAAGACATGAAAAATCTTATCAATTTTGTTAAAGAAAATGTATATAAGAAAACCGGGATTAAACTTGAATTGGAAATAATTTTAGCTTCTTAGAAATGAAAAAGAAAATTTTAATATTAGCCGGAGGATATTCAAAAGAAAAAGAAATAAGTTTAAAAACCGCAAAGGCGGTCAATAAAGAATTAATAAATAAAAAATATTTAACTAAAATTTGTGAACCTGATGGTAATTTTATAAAAATACTTAGAAAATATAAACCCAATGTTGTTTTTAATGCATTGCACGGACGATATGGAGAAGATGGATATATACAAGCTATATTAGAAACTGAAAAAGTAAAATACACTCATTCAGGGGTTAAAGCTTCTTCAGTAGCAATTGACAAAGAGCTATCAAAAAAAATTTTTTTAAAAAATAAAATACTTACTCCAAAATATTTTAAATATATTTTTAAAGATAAAATTAATAAAAAAAATTTATTATCAAAAATAAAAAAAACCATGGGATTTCCAGTTGTTATAAAGCCAATTAATGAAGGATCAAGTGTTGGAGTTTATATATGTAATAAATCAGATTTTTATAAAAAACTTATAAAACTGAATAGTTATGATGAAATTATAATTGAAAAATATATACCTGGAAGAGATATACAGGTTGCAATATTAGGTAATAAAAAACTTGGATCAATTGAATTAAAACCGAAAAGAAAATTTTATGATTATAAAGCCAAGTATGATTCAAAAGCGAAAACTGAACATATCATTCCTATAAAAATAAATAAAAAAAAAATCAAAGAAGTTATGAATATAGCTTATAAAGCTCATAAAATTTTAAACTGCAGAGGAGTAACAAGATCAGATTTTAAATATTTTAGAAATAAATTTTATTTATTAGAAATTAATACACAACCAGGCATGACATCTCTTTCATTAGTTCCAGAAATTGCAAAATATAATAATATGAGTTTTATTAATTTAATTGAATGGATAATTGATGATGCTTCGACAAACAGGTAAAAAATACAAAATCTTTTTTTATCTGTTTATATTAATAATTTTATCAACAATAAATAATTTTAATTTGTCTAAAACTGGCAAATTAGCATCAAGCATTAAATCTATTGAAGTTCAAGGGTTAGATGAAAATTTAAACCTAAAAATTAAAAAAAGTCTTCTTTTTTTAATAAACAAAAATATTTTTTTGTTAAAAAAAGAAGATGTAAAAAAAGAACTTGAAAAATATAATTATCTAGAAAGTTATAAAGTATTGAAAATTTTTCCCTCAAAAATAATTATTGAAGCAAAACATGCAGATTTATTAGGAATAACTATTAGAAATAACAAAAAATATTATATTGGATCAAATTCAAAGTTAATTAATTTTAAAGAAATAGATAAAAAAAATAATTTACCAAATATCTTTGGTAATTTTAGTTTAGATGATTTTTTGCTATTAATTAAAAAAATAAATAAAACCGATTTTATGAACGAAACTATAAAAGATTATTTTTTTTTCCCAAATAAAAGATGGGATATAAAAATTAATGATAATTTAACTATAAAACTTCCAAAAGATAATGTGGTAGATTCATTAATAAAGGCAAAAAAGATAATTGAAAATAATAAAATTAATCAATATAAAATTATTGATCTAAGAATGCCAAATCAGGTAATTTTATATTAATGGATAAACAGAATTTTGAAACATTTATAGATTATGGCTCTTCAAAAATAAGATTGGGAGTTTTTGATAAGTCCGTTGTAAAACAAAACTTTTTTTTAGAAAAAAGATGTTTATCAGATTTTAAATTAAAAAACTTTGATATTGAAGAATCAGAAAAAGTTCTAGAAGAATTGGTTCTCCAAGCAGAAAAAAAAGTAGGAGTACATTTAAAAAATATTAATTTAATGGTTGATACGCCGGACCTATTTTCAATCGATGTTTCAATAAAGAAAGAGTTGGACGGGAAAAAAGTAGATCTTGATGATGTAAAGTATTTGTTAAGAGATGCAAAGATATCAATTCAAAATAATTATAATGATAAAAAAATAATACATATAATTGTAGAAAAAATTATATTTGATGATCAAGTTTTCTTTTCTTATCCAGAAGAAAAAATTAATTGTAAAAAATTAATACTTGAAATTAAGTTTATTTGTTTTTCCAATGCTGTCTATAAACAAATAAATGAAAAATTTAAAAAAAATCACCTTTTAATAAGTAATATATATTGTTCAAGTTATGTTAAGTCTTTTCATTACAATAGATTATTTGATAATTATGATAAAAAATTTTTCTTAGACATAGGTTATAAAAAAACCTGCCTTACAGTTTTTGAAAACAAAAAATTAGTTTTTATTTTGACTTTACCAGTAGGTGGAAATCACATAACAAAAGATATTTCTAAAGTTATAGGAATTAATGAAAGTGACGCAGAAAAAATTAAATGTGAATTAAACAAATCTAACACAATTTTTTCTGATAATTCTGAAGAAGAGTTATTAAAAAGAGTTATTTACGCAAGAATTGATGAAATATTAAATTTAAGTTTAAAAAATATGTCTAATTTAAATATGATCAATGAAAATGAAAAATCAATTCTAGTTTTTACTGGAGAAGGTTCAAAAATATTAGATAAGAATTCGATATATCTGAAGGATGAATTAAGTATTTTTAAAGATATGAATTTTTATGAAGAGAATAATATTTCTATAACTCAATCTGGTTTTAATTTTAATAAATCAGATGACAACTTTGAAGTTAATATTGTTCCAAAAAAACTAAAAAAATTAGGTTTTTTTGAAAGATTTTTTCACTTTTTTAGCTAAAATTCTTGTATTTTCTTGTAACATTAGTTGTTTTCCAAATTTTATTCAGGACATTTATAAGTTTAGCGATGTCTATATTAAACCAAAAAACAATAAACAAAGAAATCTTATTTGAAGGAATAGGTTTACACACTGGTAATAAGGTTAGAATGAAACTTCTTCCCGCAGAACCAAATACAGGCATAATTTTTAAAAGAACTGATTTAAAAGAAAACAATATTGTTCTTCCAAGTATTTTTAATGTTACAGACGCAACATTTTGTACAACAATTTCAAATGAAAAAGGAGTTAAAGTATCAACGCTAGAACATTTGATGGGTTCTCTGCACTGTTTAGGAGTAGATAACTTAGTTGTAGAAGTTGATAACCAGGAAATTCCAATACTAGATGGTTCGGCAAAAATTTTTGTAGAAAAAATAAGAAAAGTTGGTTTAAAATCTAGCAATCAACCAATAAAAATAATTAAAATTAATAATAAGTTATCGATTAAAGAAGGTGCAAAAAATGTATCAATAGAGCCAAGCAAAATTAGTTTAGATGTTGATTTTGAAATAAAATATGAAAATGAATTTATTGGAAATCAAAGGAACAAGCTAAAAATATATGAAGATGATCTTACTAATGTTTTAAATTCCAGAACCTTTTGTTTATTTGAAGATATAGAAAAATTAAAAAAGCTAAATTTAGCAAAAGGTGGTAGCTTAGAAAATGCTATTGTAGTTAAAGGCACAAAACTATTAAATGAGGAAGGTTTAAGAAATAGCAATGAATTTGTAAATCATAAAATTTTAGATTGCTTGGGAGACATGTATTTATGTGGTTATAAAATAATTGGAAAATTTAAATGTTCCCAAGGAGGCCACAATTTGACTAACAAAATTTTAAGAAAAGTTTTTGAAAATAAAGAAAATTATTCAATTGTAGAAATTAAAGGGAAATATTTGCCCCACTTAATTCTTAATAAAACCCAGCTTAAATCTATAGCTTAATAGATTACATTTTATAAAACTTCTGATAAATATAAACTATGAATTTTTTTCATAGATTATTTTTTATTATAATTTTATTATTAATTACTTCTTGTGGAGATAAAAATAAATCTCAACTTTCTGAAATTAAAGATCAAGATATTGAGTTACAAATGATAGATGCATATAACGAAGGAAAAGAAGCGTTAGATAAAGGAGATGTATTATTTGCAGCAAAAAAATTTAATGAAGCTGAAATATTATTTCCTCAATCTAAATGGGCTCCAAGGGCAGTTTTAATGGCTGCTTATTCTTATTATTCTCAAGAATATTATGGAGACGCAGTTTATGAAATGGAAAGATTTATTAAAACTTATCCAAAACATCCTGAGATACCATATGCACATTATTTTATAGGAATTTGTTTTTATGAAAATATCGCAGACGAAAAAAAAGATTTAAAACCATTAGTTAGAGCAAAAAAAAAGTTTGAATTTATATTATCAGAATATCCAAATACTGATTTTGCATTAGATGCAAAATTTAAATTAGATTTAATAGCAGATGTTTTAGCTTCTAAAGAAATATACATAGCGAAGTATTATATTCAAAAAGAAAAATGGATTGCAGCAATTAATCGTTTAAAAAATGTTGTGGAGAATTATAGTTCCACAGTTTATGTTGAGGAAGCATTACATAGACTTGTTGAAATACATTATAAACTAGGATTAGATTCAGAAGCTAAAAAATATGCAGCTATTCTTGGCTACAACTATCAGTCAAGCGAGTGGTATAAGGAAAGTTATAGAATATTTAATAAAGACTATGAATCAATTAAAGAAAAGACAAGACAAAAAAAAGAAAATAAAATAATTAAAAAAATTAAATCTCTTTTTGATTAATGCTTAAAGCTGAAAAAAAAAAGATAACTCAATTTTATTTAAATAAAATTAAAGAGTTAACAAAATATAATAAATATTACTTTGATGAGAATTTATCTATTATTGATGATAAAAAATATGATGAGTTAAAAAAGGAAATTTTAAGTTTAGAAAAAAAATACTTATTTTTAAATAATAAAAATTCACCATCTAAATCTATAGGTTTTAGACCCTCAAAAAATTTTGTTAAAGCTAAGCACAGAGTTAGAATGCTTTCATTGTCTAATTCATTTGACAAAAAAGATTTAGAAAATTTTGAAAAAAAAATATTTAATTTTTTACATTTAGACAAAAAAGAAATTGAATATAGTGTAGAACCAAAAATTGACGGAATTTCAGCATCAATTACTTATAAAAAAGGTCAAATGGAATCAGGCGTATCAAGAGGCGACGGATTTCAGGGAGAACTAATATCAGACAATTTAAAAACAATTAAAGATATACCAAAAAAAATAGAAGCTAAAGATTTCCCAAAAGATATAGATATAAGAGGTGAAATATTTATAGAAAATAAAGATTTTCAAAAAATAAAAGATAAATTTGCAAATCCAAGAAATGCAGCATCTGGATCATTAAGACAAAAAGATCCTAAAGAAACAGCAAAAATACCTTTAAAATTTATTGCATATACTTTCGGTTATTGTGAAAATTTAAAATTTGAAAAACAAACAGATTTTTTAAAAGCATTAGCCACATGGGGTTTTAAAACAAGTCAATTTAATAAAACTATTTCAGGGGTGGATCAACTTATAAATCATCATAGAGAATTTGAAAAAAAAAGATTTGAATTAAGTTATGATATAGATGGTCTGGTATATAAAATAAACGAATTTAATTTACAAAAAAGACTAGGTAACGTTGCTAATTCACCAAGATGGGCTACCGCACATAAATTTTCAGCAGAAAGTTCATTTTCTGAAATTATAAGTATTGATGTGCAAGTTGGTAGAACAGGGGCATTGACTCCTGTTGCAAAAATTAAACCAGTAAATATTGGAGGAGTAGTTGTTTCGAATGCAACTTTACACAATGAAGATGAAATTAATAGAAAAGACATTAGAGTTGGAGATTTTGTTAAAATAGAAAGAGCAGGAGATGTCATTCCTCACGTAATCTCTGTTGATTTAAACAAAAGACACAAATCATCAGAAAAATTTGTTTTTCCTGACAAATGTCCATCTTGTGGCACTAGCGTTGTTAAAGAATTTAATAATCAAACTAAAAAATATGATGCAGTAAGAAGATGTCCAACAGAAGGATATGAATGTGAAAAAATTGCAATAGAAAAAATAAAACATTTTATTTCAAAAGATGCTTTAAATATTGATGGCTTAGGTAAAAAAGTTGTAGAAAATTTTTGGAGTTTGAAATTTTTACGGTTTCCACAGGATATTTTTAAATTAGATTATGAAAAAATTGAAAAATTGGATGGATGGGGCAAGCTATCAGTTTCAAATTTAAAATATGCTATAAACAATTCAAAAAAAATTAATTTAGATAAGTTTATTTTTTCATTGGGAATAAGACATATAGGTCAAGAAAATGCTAAACTAATATCTCAAAATATAAAAAATATAAATAATTTTTCTAATATATCATCAAGTTATAATTTTGATTTTTTCTTAAATATAGATGGAATCGGAGAGACGCAAATAAAGTCTCTAAAAAAATTCTTTTCCAATAAAACTAATTTAAAAGTTATTAAAGAACTAACAAAATATATGTCAATTTCAAAAAACTCTTTAAATTATTCTGGTAAGCTAAAAAATAAAACTTTTATGTTCACAGGAAAATTAAAAGATATAAGTAGAGCTGAAGCAAAAAGTTTAATTGAGCAAAATTCCGGCGGTATTGTTAGCAGTGTAAGTAAAAAATTAAATTATTTAGTGATTGGAGAGAAGCCTACCAATCGAAAAGTTGATTTAGCAAAACAACTAGGAGTAAAAATTTTGACACAAAAAGAATGGTCAGATCTTTTAAATTAAACTTGCCATCCATTGTCTCTCTTTTTTTTCTAAAAAAGGAGATATTTTTGAATAAGTTTCAAGTTGATAATTATATACATAATCTCTTTCCAACTTTGTAAGTAATTTTTCTTCAATTAAATCTTTTTCTAATGGTGCAAAAGTTAAATTTTTAAAAAACATTTTATTTTTTATAGCATCAATATAAACTAAGTTTTCTATTCTTATTCCAAAGTTATTTTCAAGATAATAGCCTGGTTCATTACTAACTATCATTCCTTTTTTCAATTCAACATAATTGTTTTTTGATATACTCTGTGGCCCTTCATGCACATTCATAAAAAATCCAACACCGTGACCTGTGCCGTGTCTATAATCTAAATTAATTGAATTAAGACTTTTTCTTGCAATTTTATCAAGGTTATGACCATTTTTAAGTTTTTCAATTTTGGAAAGTGAAACAGCTATATGACCCTTCAATACCCTTGTGTATAATTCTTTAATTTTTTTATTTGGTTTTGAAAAAGAAATTGTTCTAGTAACATCCGTCGTTCCCCATTTGTATTGACCTCCAGAGTCCACCAAAAGTAATTCTT
>CACAMG010000027.1 GCA_902533585.1 uncultured Pelagibacteraceae bacterium | reverse complement strand
TAGTTCTGGTTTTAGTTATGGCTTTTCTAGAAATGTTAGGTGTGGCATCAATAATGCCTTTTATGGCTGTATTAACAAATCCTGAAGTTGTTGAATCAAATAATACTTTAAACACTATTTATAATTACTCATTTATATTTGGTATAGAAGACAAAAAAGAATTTCTATTCTTTCTAGGCATATTGGTTATGTTTATGATTGTAATTTCGCTATTATTTAAAGCTTTTACTATGATTTTTCAAATTCGTTTTAGTACAATGTGCCAATATAGATTGTCAAAGAGTTTTGTTGAAAATTATTTAAATCAACCATACATTTGGATATTAAATCGTCATAGTTCTGATATAGGAAAAACAATACTTTCTGAAATTAATGTTGTTATCTCAAAAGGCCTAAAACCAATTATTACTTTAATTACACAATTGGCTGTAATTTTAACACTAATAATTTTATTAATTATTATAAATCCTAAACCTGCAATAATAATTGGCCTCTCATTTGGTTTTATATATTTTATAATCTATAGATTTGTACGTGTTCTACTTGCTAGAATTGGTCATGAAAGATTAATCTCTAATGAGATGCGTTTCAAAACACTTATTGAAGCATTTGCTGCTTTTAAAGAATTAAAAATTAGCAGATTAGAAGAAATTTTTGTAAATCGATTTTCAGATCATTCAAAAATTTATTCAAAACATCAAGCTTCTGCACAAATTATTCCAATGCTTCCACGTTTTTTTATTGAAGCCATTGCTTTCGGGGGTATGTTGTTAGTGGTGCTCTACTTAATGAGTCACAGCACTGAATTTACAGATTCTTTACCTTTAGTTACTCTATATGTTTTTGCTGGATATAGACTTTTACCTGCATTTCAACTTATTTATAGTAGTATCGCACAGATACGCTTGGTAGGACCGTCGCTTGACTCTATTTATAATGACTTAAAAAATTTAGATCCAATTAACAATCAAAAAAACAAAGATTTAATTTCGCTAAATAAAAATTTAACTTTGAATAAAATCAACTTTCGTTATCCAAACTCATCAAAAATAATTTTAAAAGATATAGATATTAATATACCAGCATATAACAAGATTGGTTTGGTTGGAGCTACTGGAAGTGGAAAAACAACGATAGTGGACATTATACTTGGACTTCTAGAAGCTCAAAAGGGAACATTAGAAATTGATGGAAAAAAAATAGATAGGCAAAATGTGAGGTCATGGCAAAAATCAGTTGGCTATGTTCCACAGCAAATTTTTTTACTTGATGATACTGTAGCTGCAAATATTGCTTTTGGAATTAACCCAGAAAATATTAATCAGGATGCTGTTGAAAAAGCCGCAAAAATTGCCAATTTACATAAATTTGTTTCTGAGGAATTGCCATTAAAATATCAAACCACTTTAGGAGAGCGTGGCATAAGGCTATCGGGAGGTCAACGTCAACGTGTAGGAATTGCAAGAGCATTATATCATAACCCTAAATTGCTTATTTTGGATGAAGCAACAAGTTCTTTGGATAATCTTACTGAAAAGGCTGTGATGGAAGCTGTAAATAACCTAGGTAATAATATAACAATTATTCTGATAGCACATCGTTTAAGCACTGTAAAAGAGTGTGACACTATCTACGTGGTTGAAAAAGGTAAAATAAAGAATGTTGGGTCTTTTGAAAAGTTAAACCAAATAAGTGAGCTATTTCAATAGAATAATATTAAGCAAAAAAGAAATTAATTATTTAAGAATTTTATACAATTTAATTTGATTTTTTTTTCATTTTTAAAATCTCCAAAATAATATTTTATTGTTTTTCTACTGTCTTGATTTTCTAAAGGAAATAAAACTGACTTATCATATAGATTTAAAATTTTTTTCTCTAATTTTTTTTCATTATGGATAATAATTTCTTTATTAAATTTATATAGATATTTTTTTTTTGATAAATTTTTTTCAAAAAAAGGTACAAAAACATACTTGCCATTTATAAGTGCCTCTAGTGTAGAACTGGAGTTAAGCCCTATCACAATATCAGCTTCATTAATATATTTAGTAGCATTACCTACTTCAATAACTTTAATTTTATTATCTATTTTAATATTAGACTTATACAGCATCGGGTTTTTATTTTTTCTTTTTATAAAAATTTTAAATTGTTTATTATTAGAAATTTTATTTAAAATTTTAATTATTTTATCATAAGTTAAATTAAAATTTAAATTTTCATATTTTTTTTTCATAGGAAATCCAAGTTTAGGGTCAAATGACAAAAATAAAATATTAGTTATTTTTTTTTTGGTTTTTTTACTTTTATTTATAAAGTCAGCCACTTTAGGATACCCTGTTACCTCAATTTTTTTTAAATTATTAATATTCATATTTACGAACATTTTTTTCATTGGTTCATTATAAACACTTATTTTCTGAAAATATTCAGACGCTCG
The DNA here is from genome assembly GCA_902533585.1 of uncultured Pelagibacteraceae bacterium. Classification (GTDB taxonomy): domain Bacteria; phylum Pseudomonadota; class Alphaproteobacteria; order Pelagibacterales; family Pelagibacteraceae; genus Pelagibacter. The sequence goes on along the minus strand of CACAMG010000027.1, from coordinate 7,525 downwards.
TTTGAACTGTTGAGATTTACTGCGATATAAAAGGTCTGGTTCAGAAGCAAAACATTCTTTATTCCAAAGTTTAAGTGGAACATTATTATTATTACATCCAGCGTAAAGTGGATACTCTGTGCTATAAAAATACGTAAAAGTAAGAAAATTTAATTTATTATGTTTAAAAAATTTTTTTAAATAATAAATTACTTCAGTCCAAAATTTTTCTAGTTGCATCCTGTCACTTTTATCTAAATCATAATAATTAAATCTATTGGTATGACTAAGTTTTGCGTAATTAAAAAATAATTTCTTCTTATTCATAAAATGGAAAAAAACTAATTTGATCAATTTCCTTCTCATAAATTTTAATTGAGGTAATTTATTTGTATCTTTCTGAACAATTTCAAGATCTTGTCTAGCTCCAAGCACTCTATCAAGAATAATGATTATCTTTTTACTTTTTGACTTGTTTCTAAATAATTTTGGTTGAAAAAGTGATATTTTTATAAGGTATGCACAGACTTTAGGAAAGTTGAAATAACAAGAAAAAAATAAAAAACAATGATGAATGAATAGGTATACATCATAAATTTTTTTTTTCATAAATATTGAAAATGTTAATTACTTTAAATCATTCTAATAAACAAGTTAACTATCATTGCATCTTACTTTACTAAAAAATTAGCTAACCTAGTGCTCAATGCACAAATAGTCATTGTAGGATTTACACTTCCTGAAGAAGGAAATACAGCACTACTACAAACATAAATATTTCTTAACCCTCTAATTTTTAAATTTCTATCTACATTTGAAAGTTTCTGATTGTTGCTATACCTTAAACCTCCCATGTGGTGAGATGCATCCTCTATTTTGTTTCTAATATTCTTAAATTTTAAATTTTTTTCTTGATCAGGATTGTAACTAAAATAATTTTTTATTTCTCTTGAAAGAATTTTTATTGTTCTGATATCAATCTTACTAAATCTCAATTTAACAAATGTTTTCTTGTTTTTTAAAGTAACTGAATTATGAATATTAGGTTCCATCTCGCAAAATAGTCTGACCTTATAAGAAACTTTTTTTTTTATGATGTTTTTTAAAATTGGAACATTAATTTTGCTTAATATTTTAATGAACTTCCCAGATGACTTTTCAAATCTAATATATGAATTTAATAAGTTGAATTTTTTTTGAAGACTCTTTTCTAAAGATATGCCGTAATAAAAAATTTTATTTCTTTTTTTCACCAATTCAAATTTTTTAATTAATTCGACTTTGGGATATTGTAGATAACCTAGATTAAATTTAGGATGATCCATAAAAAACTTACCAATAATATTTTTATTTTGAATATTTTTTATTCTTTTTTTATATATAGAATTCTGAATAAGGTTTATAGTTTCTATACCACCACAACATATAATCATCTTCTTAGCACTAAAGTAATGTTTATCTTTTTCAGTATAAGCTCTCGTAATTTTTCTATATTCATCAATTGAGTTTATCTTACAATTATAAATTATATCAATTTCATTCTCGTTAATAAATTTTCTAAAGTTTACAGGGTACATTGATCCAATAAATTGTCTAACCTCAAAAGGAATATGAAATTTTTTTTTTTTTAATTTATTAAAAAAAAAATTGAATCTTTTATCTACTTTTTTATATTCGGCTATTAAAGAATTATGTTTTAAAGGCCATAAATTTTTTTTTTTATTATTCCATCTAGGTTGCATTTCAAATTCCTCAAAATATGATGAAATATTTGACCATATACTTGATGATCCTCCAACAGTAAATGCGCGAGATTTTAATTTTATTTTTAAATACTTGCTAAATACCTTTTTATATTTTTTTTTATAATAATCACCTTCTTCAATTATTAAAATCTTTGATTTTTTTTTTTTCGATATTATATCTTTGTATAAAGTTACTCCCGCTGGACCAGATCCAATTATTATAAAATCATAAAATTTTTCAAATATTTTAGATTTTTTATTAGACAATTGAGCATAATTAATTTTCATTTTTTTTAACTAAAATTATTTTATTTTTTATTAAGTTAATATTTGAATTTTTAATTTGTTTTAAATCAAAAAAGTAGAATTGGTCTCTCAAATCATTAGATTTATCAAATACATTAGACAATTCTATTTGATCTTCATACACGAGATTTATAAATTTTTCTGGATCACAGAAAGACTCATTTATATCTAAAATTGGCCAATTATATTTTACTATTTTAAATTCACTTTCTAATTTTTTTAATAATTTTTCTGAATTACAAAAAAAAGGTACACCATAATGGAATCCACCCATATTTTGGTAATTATCAATTTTAGGAAAGTATAAATTTTCAAAATTACTTAAATTATTATGAATAAATTTTATTTTTTCTCTTAGAAGTTTATTTCTATTTTTTAAGTTCTTAAGGTCATTTAACGCAGTAATTGCTCCTAATGGGTTCATTCTTCCTTTCCCAAGAAAGCCTATTGTTGAAAGTAAATTTGAATCATTATTTAAATCTTGCGTTTTTCTATTTAAATGAGACAAATAAATTAGTTTGTTATAAATTTTTTCAGAACTAGTAAAAACTATACCACCTTCTCCAGCACTTATTGCCTTATCTCCCTGCATGCTCATAAAAGATCCTAGCCCCTCAGCACCTACATATTTGTTATTAAAAACTGCACCTTGAGCATGACTAATATCTTCAATCAAAACTAGGTTTTGGTTTATATCTTTTATAGATTTAATAATATTGTAATCTTGAGGTATTCCATACGCATGGGTAATTAAAAAAAATTCAGCTTCTAAAATTTTATTTTGATTAAAATTTTTTTTTATTTGTAAATCTTTATCAAAATCCAAGTATATAGGAATAGCTCCAATTCTTAAAATTGATGAAATTACTGAAGGAAATGTAAGTTTTGAAATTATGATTTTGCTATTTTTCTTTAAACCAAGAGCATATAGCAATGATGTGCATGCTGTCGTTCCATTTGAAAAAGTAAGTGCATACTTTGATCCAAAATATTTTCCCATTTCTGATTCGAAACTTAACAAATACTTGGGATACTTTGTATTTTGCTTTAACAAACTGTAATAAAAAATTGTTAATGAAGATTTTATGTTTCTAAAGCTAAAATATTCATTTAAATAAAGAAAAAATTTTTTTATCATAAATTTTTATTTTAAAATTTTTAGTGAAATGACCTCAGATTCTTTTACATTCTTATTTAATTTTCTCCCCAATATTTTTGGTAGATTATTAGGTTTTAGATTTCTGAATGGTCTTACAACTTTTATATGTTTTCTCTCTAATATTGTATTTTTTGTCAAATCTTGATTAAAATATAAGGATCTTCTCATTGAATTTAAATTTTTTTTTTCACTTCGAGAAATTTTTTTATTGTAATTGCCAAGCATTTCTTCAATTCTTCTTGCTGAATTAATAGTTTGTTTCATATCTTTAGGGTTTAAAGATAATTCGTGATCTCTAAAATTTGAAAAATTGTTGTCTAATGTAAAATGTTTTTCAATTATTTTTGCCCCAAAACTCACTGCAACTAAACAGCCTTCCCCACCAATTAAATGATCTGAGTAACCTATGGTAACTTTTAATTTGTCACTTAAATATTTTATAGAGTTTAAATTTGCTTCATTATCATTAACTGGATAATCTGATACACAATGCAAGATCGCTAATTTGTTTACTGGAAATTTAATTTTTTTAAAAAAACTAATTAATTTCTTAATTTCCTCAAATTCTAACATTCCAGTCGAAATTATAATAGGCTTTTTAAATTTAGCGCAAACTTCAATCAATTCATAAAAATTATTATCACCTGATGAAATTTTAAACACATCTACTAAATTGGATAAAAATTTAGCACTTTCCAGATCCAAAGGGGTAGATATGAATTTTAATCCTTTTTTTTTTGAATAAATTGACAGTCTTTTAAACTGTTTTTTTGTTAATTCAAATTTTTTTAACTTTTTATACCTTTTTTTTTCTAACTTATTTATATAAAAACTAGTATCAAAAGTTTGAAACTTAACAGCATCTGCACCAGAAATTTTTGCTTGATTTATTAATTTAATAGCATTGTTATAATTTCCCTCATGATTATTTCCTATTTCAGCAATAAAAAAAGTCTTTTTTAATTTTTTAAAATTATTCATTTTAGAGATTTTTCCAAAAATTTTTGTACCACTTGATGTATTTTATATATCCTTTTTCCAAATTAAATTGTGGCGCATAATCTAGTAACTCTTTTGCCTTACTAACATTTAAAGTCCCTCTTTCTGGTATAAACTTATCTCTTCCCGCATAATTGATATTCACTTTAGGAAATTCACTTTTTAAAAGTTCTGCTAATTCGCTAAGTTTACGCGAGTTACCATAGGTAATATTAAATATTTGATTAATGGAATTTTGACTTGTACATGATTTGTATATTCCCTGAAGTAAATCCTCTATATAAGTAAAATCTAATTTTTCTTCACCGCTTCCATTTATTTCGATATCCAAATCTTGAATTGCATTTTCAATAAATATTTGTCCTACTCGTCTACTTACGCATCTTTCACCATACAACGCAGATGGTCTAATAATGGTGTAAGGTATATCAAATACACTGCTATAAGCCTTTACAATTAACTCACCGGATAACTTTAGAGTGCCGTATACACCTATAGGATTACAAGTAGTATCTTCATCAACCTCTTTTCCATCAAAATTTCCATAAACCATACTAGATGACAGATAAATAACGTGTTTTTTTTTAAGTCTTGCAAAATCTAAGGTGTTTTCTAATGTTCTCAAGCTATTATCAAAAGTACTATGTGGATCTTTGTTAGATTTATTTGCATGAGAAACTGCCGCTAAGTGAATAATTATATCTGGATCAATTTCTTGATAAATTTTTAAAATATCTTCGTGGTTTCTTGCATCTTTTATTATAGATTTAATTCCCTTTTTATTTAAAATTTCAACTCTGTTGTTTAAAATTGATGAATATAAGTTTTTATTCTTAACTTCTTCCTTATTTATTGAATATAAATTATTGACTGACAAACTATCTACAATGTACGGAATAGCGTTTTTATCTTTTAAGTACAATGCAAGATTATGACCTATAAAACCACCCCCACCTACAAGTAAAATTTTTTTATTAATAATATCCATAAAATTCCTTTATGACTCTAATTACTTTATCCTGTTCTTTTAATTGTAAACTCGGATATACTGGTAATGAAATATTTGTATTGGCATAAACTTTTGCTTTTTTAAAATTTACCATACTTAAATTATATCTGTTTTTATAATAAGTCATTGAAGGTAATGGAGTTGCATAATGGATACTTACACCAATTTTTTTTTCTTTAAATTTTTTTAATAATTTATCTCTATTTTTACAAAATATTTGAAAAACGAAAAAAGAACAATTATTAGAATAAGGCATACATTTTACCTCATCAACATTTTTTAAACTTTTAATATATTTTTTTGCAATTAAATGTCTTTGTTTTAAATTATTTTTGTAATTTAAAATCTGTTTCAAGCCTAAGGCAGATTGAAAATCTGTTAATCTATAATTAAATCCTAAACTTTTTACATCATATGTACCTTGCTTTTTCCTTTGATTAATATCTTTATCAATACCAAAAGCTTTCAATTTTTTTATTTTATTATAAAAACTTTTGTTATTTGTAATCAACATCCCTCCCTCGCCAGTAGTAATTTGTTTAGTGGGATAAAAAGAAAAACATCCTGATATTCCAAAATTTCCCACATGTGTTGATTGAAATTTTGTACCTACCGAATGAGCACAATCCTCTATTAATTTAATTTTATATTTTTTACATATTTTTAAAATTAAGTCTATTTCACAAGATAAACCAGCCATATGAACAATAATTATTGCTTTTGTATTTTTTGTAATTTTTTTTAATATTTTATCAGTGTCTATGTTGCCAGTTTTAAAATCTATATCCACAAATACAGTTTTTGCACCAGTATATTCAACTGAGTGAGAGGTTGCAGTATGGGACATAGCTGGAACAATAACTTCGTCTCCTTTTTTTAGATCGAGAGCTAGACATGATAAATGTAAAGCTGCAGTACAACTTGAAACAGTAATTGAATATTTTGAATTTGTATATGCCTTAAATTTTTGCTCGAACAATGAAGTATTTTTTCCATGCGTAAGCCAACCACTTTTTATAGTTTTTTTTACTAATTTTAGATCTTCTTCATAAATATTGGGTTTTGAAAATTTTACATTCATTAAATATATTTAATTTTAATTTTTTTATTTTTTTTTATAGACTCCTCGGCAGCTAAACATACCGACATCAAATCAAACTGCTCTTTTTTTGACATAACTAATTTTTTTTTATTACTAATTATATGATCAATAAAGTTATGAATTAATTTTTTTCTATTTGTTCTGTCTGGATAAGAAAATTTATTTTTGGTTATATTATTTTTTGTATAAGTAAAAGATCCTTTCAATGTATTGTTAATTGTTTTTTTATTAGTAAAAACTTTTATTTCGTGAAAATGTTCATGAACAGCAACACTATTTGCCGTGATTTTTGCTATTATATTCCCTGGAAATTCAAGAATAATTAATGCCATGCTATTTTTTTTAAAAATGGTTTTACTAGTAACTATATTATTTGCAAGAGCTAGAACTGAGTGAGGTCTCTTGTTCAACATCCACATAACTAAATCTATTACATGAATTCCTGCTCCCAATATAATAGAATAATCATTAATATTTGACCTCCATCCAAAAAGTTTCTTAATTCTTCCCCAAATGTAATCAGCTTCTATATAAAAAATATCATCTTTTGATATTTTTTTTTTAATATTGGAGAATAGATCATTTACTCTTAAAACCATATTAGACATAATTTTCAAATTTGAATTTGAAATAAGTTTTTTAATATTTTTTAATTGTTTTAGATTTAAGCACATTGGTTTTTCTATAATTATGTTTTTTTTACTCTTAATAGATTTTAATATTTGTGAATAATGATAATTATCGTAACTTGCTATAGATACTAAGTTGATATCTTTATCAAAAAAAATATCATTTTCTCTATTTGTTATTTTAATCTTTGGAAATTTTTTTTTTAAATATTTTAATTTTTTTATATTTTTTTCACATATAGTTTTGACTTTTGCTTTTTTATAATTCTGGATAGCTTCAAAATGTTTTTGACCTATTCCAAATCCTATTATACCAGCACTAATTTTTTTCATTTAAATATTTAAAATTTAAAAATTTTTTTTTATTATATAATTTTAGTATTTTCTTCAATTCATAATGTGTGTCTATTGATAATTTTTTAGTATTATCATTATTTTTATTCACAAAATTTTTAATTTTGAATTTTGACGAATTTTTATAAAAATATCTTGTTACATGTTCTTTGTCTAGTCTTGAAAAAAATTTTAAATTTTTACCAAGTATATTAGTTTTAATTATTTCAACTGATTGCCCAGAAGGAAAGGTTTTGGGAAATA
>CACAMG010000026.1 GCA_902533585.1 uncultured Pelagibacteraceae bacterium | reverse complement strand
GAAAAGGAAATAGACTGGAAGATTATTCAGTCTGACATGAAAGATAAATTTGGAAGCGATATTTATGAAAGTTGGTTAAAAAAAATTGATTTTATTGAGGAGTTTAAAAGCTATATTTTAATTTCAGTTTCAACAAGATTTATTAGGGATTGGATTACATCAAGATATATTGATCAAATTTTGCAAATTGTAAAATCACATAAAAAAGAAATTTCTAGAATAGAATTTATTGTAGAAGAAAGAAAACAAGATAATTATTCAGAAAAAAATGATTATATCAATAATGGTATAACAAAAAATTATGATTCAGAAAAAAATGTCTCTTTTATTAAGGACTCTTTTTTACAATATAATAGGATAGATCAAAACAAAAATTTTGAAAATTTTATAATTGGCGAAAGCAACAAACTTGCTTTTGAGGCTTCAAAAAAAGTTTCAGAAAATATTGCTTATTATAATCCATTTTACCTATATTCTGGTGTGGGTATGGGAAAAACTCATTTACTAAATGCAATAGGTTTAAATCTTAAGGGTAAATACAAGGTAATGTTTATTTCAGCTGAAAGATTTATGTATCAATTTGTTAAATCAATTAAGGCAAACGAAATGGTAAAATTTAAAGAATATTTTCGTAATACCGATGTTTTATTAATTGATGATATTCAATTTATGAATGGAAAAGAAGCGATGCAGGAAGAATTTTTTCATACTTTTAATGCACTTATAGAAAAAGGATCACAGATAATTTTATCCGCAGATAGGCCACCAAATAAACTCTCTAGGATACAAGAAAGAATAAGATCAAGATTTTCAGGTGGGCTTGTTGTTGATATTCAAAATTCTGATTATGATTTGAGGTATAAAATTATCAAATCTAAAGTTGAAGAGTTGAAATTATTTTACTCTAATGAAATACAAATTACAGATGAAATTCAAAAGTTTATTAGTTCTGAAATTAACACCAGCATAAGAGAAGTTGTTGGTGCTCTAAATAGGATTATTTCTTTTTCAAGGATTTATAACAAATTACCAAGTATGGCAGAAACAAAGGTAATTCTTAAAGATCTATTAAATCTTACTGAAAATAAAGTTACTATTGATTTAATTCAAACACTTGTATGTAAATTTTTTAAAATAAGCAAAAATGAAATGCTTTCCTCAAGAAGATCTAGATATTTGGTTAGACCTAGACAGACAGCAATATATTTATCAAAAATTTTAACTTCAAAATCCTTACCAGAGATTGGAAGGGCCTTTTCAAATAGAGATCATACAACTGTAATTCATTCTGTCAAAACAATAGAAAAACTTAGAAAACAAGACAACGAACTAAATATAAATATAGACAGTTTAAAAAATAAAATTTTGTTTAATAAAGAAAATGAAATTTAATGCAAATCAGCAAGATCTTCAAAGATCTTTAAACTATTGTCAGGGAGTTATTGAAAAAAGGAGTACACTACCAATTCTTTCCAATATTCTTCTTGATGCAAGTGACGCAAAGCTAACCATAACTGCTACAGATTTAGATTTAATATTTATACACGAGATAAAAAATGTTGAGATAATTGAAAAAGGGAAAACAACAACATCTTCATCTATTATGTATGATATTATTAGAAAGTTTGCTTCAGGAAAAAAAATTAATTTTTCTAGTGCGGGAGATAGCAAAATACACTTAGAATCAGAAAATTCTGTATTTAATCTAAACTGCATTGGTGCTTCTGAATTTCCACTAACAAACGAAGATTTTAACAAAAATGAATTTTCAATAAAATCAAAACAATTATTGAAATTGTTAAATAAATGCAAATTTTCTGTTTCTAACGATGAAACACGCCATTATTTAAGTGGTATTTTTTTTCACCAAACTCAGATAGAAGATAATTTTTTTCTCACAGCAGCAGCGACTGATAGTCATAGAATGTCAATATCTAAATTAAGACTGCCAGAAAAAATAGAATTTGAACCTATTATATTGCCAAAAAAAACTATATTCCAACTTTGTTCATTATTAGAAGATTATGAAGGAGAAGTAAAAATTTCAAATGTAAAATCAAAAATTAAATTTCAATTAAGCAATAGTGTATTAATTTCAAAGTTAATTGATGGTAAATTTCCAAATTATGTTCAGGTTATTCCAAAAGAAAATAAAAAAAAACTTGAAATAGATTTAAAATTATTTTTAAATTCCGTTGATCGCGTTGCATCAGTTTCTCTGGATAAGAAAGATGGTGTTAAATTTAATTTAGGCAAAGATGTACTAAACTTATCAGTGAACAATACTAATAGTGGTGATGGCAAAGAGAGTTTAGATGTTAAATTTGATCATGAACTTGATATTAGTTTTAACTCTAAGTATTTAATTGATATTGCTTCCCAAATAAATGGTGAAAAAATTGAAATTTATTTAAAAGATACAGGATCGCCTGCATTAATTAAAGATCCTGGTGATTTTGATAGCATTTTTGTAGTCATGCCTATGAAAGGCTAAGACAATCTGTCTAGTTCAGAATAAATATTATTTTGTAAAGTTCTTAAAAATTCTTTTGTTTCTAAACCAGGTTCGATTACTTTTAATATTGATATTACAATTGTTTTATTAGATGATAATTTTCCAGATTTCGGCCAAACTTCACCCGAATTTATTGCGATTGGTTGACATTTAATTTGCAAATGTTCATAAATTCTTGATACACCTTTTTTAAAAGGTTCCCTATCATCTTTTGCCTTTCTTGTGGCCTGAGGAAATATTATAACTGGACGATTTGATGATTTAACTGTTAGTTTGATTTTATCTAAAAAACCTAAATTATCTCGTGCAATTTTATTTCTATCGATAGATATAGATCCAATTTTTCTTAGATACCATCCAAATATAGGAATTTTTAATAATTCTTTTTTTAAAACGAAAACTGGTGAATCAAATATTGTTTGAAAAAAAAAAGTTTCAAACATTGATTGGTGTGAGCTTGCAATAAAGAATTTATCATTTGTAATAATATTTTCCTTTCCTTTAATTTCTATTCTTGTCGATAAAAATATTTGAAGACAAATTTTTGACCAGTAGCCCATAATTTTTCCTCCAATTAATACTATTTTTTTTGGCAAAAAAAGAGCTGGCAGGAAAACTATACTAATTAATATAATTCCTGAGAAAAAAAATATGGAAAAAAGTAAACTTCTAATCATTTATATCAAAAACTAAATAATTGTATTTAATTTTTGTCTTCTTGTAATTGTTTTTAACGAGAATTTATTTATTAATATTTCAGCTGGTTTAGTTCTTAAATTATAATTTGAGCTTAAAACCATCCCATAAGCACCAACATCACAAATAGCTAAAATATCTTTTTCTTTTAAACTCTGAAATTTTGATAAAGATAAAAATTTATCTGTTGTTTCACATATAGGACCAACAAATTCATGTTTTTTCCTTTTTATTTTCCTGTTTAGCTTCGATGCTATAATTCTATGTTTTGAACCATAAAGAGCGGGCCTTATCAAGTCATTCATTGCAGCATCCAAAATAACAAAATTAATTTTGTTTGTTTCTTTTATATAAATTATTTTAGTTAATAATAAGCCACTATTTCCTACTATTGATCTACCAGGTTCGAGGATAATTTTAGTTTTATTCTTATTCAAAAATTTTTTTATTATAGAATTATATTTTTTATAGTTAAGTACTTTTGTATTTTCATTATATTTAATACCCATACCTCCACCTAAATCTATATATTCAAAATTATAATCAGCTTTTTTAATTACAGAACTTAAAACATTCAACATTTTTTCATATGGTCTGTGATTAGTAATCTGACTACCTATATGTACGCTCAAACATTTTATTTTTAAATTTTTAGAATTTTTAAATTTTTCAATTATTTTTAAAAAGCTTTTTTGTATTAATCCAAATTTTTCTTCATTTTTTCCAGTTGAAATTTTTTTTAATGTTTTTGCATCAATATTTGGGTTAAGTCTCAATCCTACATCAATTTTTCTTTTTTTAATTTTAGAAATTTTCTCAATTTGATTTAATTCACTTTCAGATTCTACATTTATTAACAAAATTTTTTTTTCAATAGCAAATTTGAGTTCTTCATAAGTTTTTCCAACACCTGAAAAGACAATTTTTTTTGGATTTATTCCAGCTTTTAAAGCTATTAAAAGTTCTCCTTTAGACACAACATCAGCTCCCACACCCATTTTTTTAATTTCTTTTAAAATAAAAAGATTAGAATTTGATTTAACTGAAAAACAAATTAAGGGATTAATTGTTTTAAAATTATTTTTAAATTTTTTAATATTTTTCTTTATAGTGCTTAAAGAATAGCAGTATGTAGGTGTTCCAAATTTCTTTGCAATTTTTTCAATTGGAATATTTTCTATGTGAAAATTATTTTTTTTGTAATTCATTAAGTTAGTAATTTTTTCAGAATAATTTTTTTAGATTCTTTGTATTCTGGATCTGCTTTTTTCCCACATGAAATTAACATAGTAAAACAGACAATAAGTAAAAAAATTTTTTTTTTCATTTTATTTCTTTTTTATATTTCTTTATCATTTTCTGTATATTCATAAAAGATGTTCCTCCATATGATTTTTTTGATCTAATTGCATTTTTTAAATCAAAAACATTTAATACATTTTCTTTTAGTCTGGATTCAATCTTTTTCAATTCATTCATTGTTAGTTCATCAAGTCTTTTATTTTTTTTTTCCGCGTAATTAACTATTTTTGCTGTTACTTTATACGCTTCTCTAAAAGGATATTTCAGTTCTTTTACAATATGATCAGCTAAGTCGGTAGCAGTAATATAACCGTCATTAGCAAGCTCAAGCATTCTTTTTTTATTAACTGCAAAGTTTTTTAAAATTTCATTTAAAATTATTAAAGAATTTTTTAATTGATCATATGACTTAAAAACTAAATCTTTATCATCTTGTAAATCTTTAAAATATGAAACTGGTAAACCTTTTAAAATTGTTAACATGGAAAATAAATTACCAAATGCATTTCCTGTCTTTCCTCTTAAAAATTCTAAAGGATCAGGATTTTTTTTTTGAGGCATTATTGAAGATCCCGTAACTATTTTGTCTTTTAAAGTAATAAGTTTGAAACCATCAGAGTTCCAAACTATAAATTCTTCTGCCAATCTTGAGATATGAACTGCAGTAAGTGAAACTGCATATAAAAAATCTACAACAAAATCTCTATCAGAAACTGTATCTATTGAATTTTTCGTTGGATAGTTAAATCCTAATTTTTTTGTAGTATATTCTCTATCAATATTAAAGGAAGTTCCAGATAATGCTCCAACACCTAATGGGTTTTCCATTAGGTTTTCAAGGTTATATATAAATCTTTTTTTGTCTCTTTGAAACATTTCAACATATGCAAGCATATAGTGAGCAAAAGAAATTGGCTGAGCGTTTTTTAAATGAGTAAATCCTGGCATGACTGTTTCAACATTTTTTTCTGCATTTTGTAAAATAATTTTAATAGTACTTTCTAAATTTTTTATTATTTTTTTTGTAGATTTTCTTAACCATAGCTTAAAATCAGTAATTACCTGGTCGTTTCTTGATCTTCCAGTGTGAATAAAACCAGCGTCTTTACCAATTATTTCAAACAATCTTTTTTCTATACTCATATGTATGTCTTCATGATCATTATTAAATATAAATTTTTTTTTAACTATTTCATTTTGTATTTTATTTAAACCCCAAATGATTTTATTTTTTATTTTAAATGGAATAATTTTTTGTTTAAACAACATTTCCACATGTACTATTGAGCCCATTATGTCTTCTTTAAATAATCTTTTATCTACATTTAAAGAGCTTCCAAATTTTTTGAATATTAAAGAAGTATCTTTAGATATTCTTTCTTTCCAAATAGCCTGGTTGTTTTTATTTTTACTCATGATATGTAAGTATACCCTTTAGTATGAAATTACTTATATTAAAATTTTGATTAATTTAATAGATTAATGAAATATTCTTTAAATACCACTATAATTGAGCCAGAAGCAAAAAATGAAATTAAAAATGCAATTATTTTGCTTCACGGTTATGGTGGAGATGGAAAAGACATATCTTCTTTGTCATACAATTGGAAAAGATTTTTAAAAAATAGCGTTTTTTTATGTCCAGATGCACATGAAAAATGTTCAATAAATTCAAATGGTTTTCAGTGGTTTGATTTAACAAAAGAAGATCCAAATTATATTATTCAACAGGTATTAATTGCTGAGAAAAAAATAAATCAATTTATAGAAGAAATTAAAAAAGAATATAATTTAAACAATTCTAGAATTATTATTTCAGGTTTTAGCCAAGGTTGCATGATGGCTATTAATGTAGGCTTAACATCCAATGAAAGTTTTGGATGTATTGTTGGATTTTCAGGAAAAATTATAGATAAAGAAAATTTATCTAAAAGAATTAAATCAAAAACAAAATTATTACTTGTTCATGGTGATTTAGACCAGGTGGTATCTCCTAGCAGCCTGCTTGAAGCGAAAGACTTTTTTATTAGACACAAAATTGAAATAAATACAAAAATGATTAAAAATTGTGAACATCATATTAATATTGAAGCTTCTAGTATTGCTTTGAATTTTATCAAACAAAACATAAGTTTTTAATTAATTTTTTTAATATTAAATTTGTATCATTGAAAAAAAATATTAATTAAGCTAATCTTAATTTAATTTATGATTGAACTTTGTGATCAAAAACTTGCATTAGAAAAATGTCCTGCGCTAGTGCTGAATGCAGATTATAGGCCTTTGAGTTATTATCCTCTTTCGATATGGAATTGGCAGGATTCAATTAAATCAGTTTTTTTAGATAGAGTTTCAATAGTAAGCAATTACGAAAGAGTTGTTAGAAGTCCATCATTTAGTATGAAACTTCCAAGTGTTATTGCATTAAAAAATTATATTACTCCAAAAGCAAATCCAAATTTTACTAGATTTAACGTTTTTTTAAGAGACAAATTTACATGTCAGTACTGTGGAGACAAAAACGAATTAACATTTGATCATTTGTTACCAAGATCTAAAGGAGGAATAACCAATTGGGACAATGTTGTTACAGCGTGTTCAGATTGTAATGTAAAAAAAGGAGGAAGACTTTATGAAAGATCAGGAATGATTTTAAATCAAAAACCTTACAAACCTACAACTGAAGATTTACATAAGAATGGAAAAAATTTTCCACCAAATTTTTTACATGAAAGTTGGATGGATTATTTGTATTGGGATGTAGAGCTAGAACCTTAATTATATTTTTTCCGAGATATTTATAGCGATTTTAGATCCAACTTTTATTACTTTATCAAGCAATGAATAAAATCCTTCTTTAGACGCACCTTGTTCGTACGCAATATTTTTGTGATGTATTTCGTCCGATCTAAATTTAATTATTTTATTTTTTAAATTTTTTTCATCATTTTCCAATTGGTTAATTTGATTTTCATAATGTTTATCAATAACTTCTTCAACAGAGGCTGTACAAAGCATAGCAGCTTTTTTTCCTAGAATGGTTGATCCAAATCCTAAACCTACTCCAAGAAGATCCCATAAAGGTAGTAATTTTGTAGGTTTAATTTTTCTCCTACTAATCTCATTTTCAAAAAAGTCGCAATGCTCTTTTTCATGAACTTTCATTTCTTCAATTAATTCTTTTAGTTTTTTATCGTTAACTATTGTACTAAGTGCCAGAAGTTGACCTTCATAAATTTTTATTGCACCTCTCTCACCAGCATGATCTACTCTTATAAATTCTTCTAATTTTTTTTTATCTGTTTTTTTCATTTTTAATAAAAATTACACTTAGCATAACAATTAAAGATGATACAATTAAATTAATAGTTGCTAAAGATAATCCAAACATTCTAAAGTTGACATCTTTACAGTTTGGCAAAGTTTTACTTAGAGAATTTAATAGTTCCGATTTATTTGTTATGTTTAAATTGTTATTAGTACACCCTGAAAATTCCTGAAAGATATTATTTTCTATTCCAACATGATATCCAGATAATCCTATACTAATTAAAAATATTAAAATTAATAAAAACAACCATAAAAAATTTTTGTAGTAGTTAAAACCTATAAAACATATAAATATAGAAACTATATACGGAATTCTTTGGTATAAACAAAGTGTACAAGGTTCTTGCTCCATTGTATGTTCTATATAAACTGCACCTATTAGGCTAATGATGCATAGCACGAATACAAATAAATATAAATTTTTTATAGATAGATTTTTTTTCATTCTTAATTAACAAATTTAATTAGAAAATTATAAACAAAATAAGCAACTATTACTAAAATTATTGTAATAATTATAGAAAGTGCAATAAGCTTTTTTTCAATAATTTTTTTCATTGCAGGTCCAAAATTTCCAATCAGAAATGCAATTAAAAAAAATCTAGTACCTCTGGTTATTGTTGCCACTAAAATAAAGTAGATAAAATTAAAATGAACAAATCCACTTGTGATAGTAAGCAGTTTAAACGGCACAGGAGTAAAACCAGCAATTGCTAGTAAAGTCATCCAGGCGATTACACCTCCTTGAGAAGAAACTTTTTCTTTTAAAAATGCAGTATTATCGACTCCATAAAGTTCAAAAATTTTTATTCCTATTTCATTAAAAAAAACATAACCAATGAAATAACCTAGGCAAGCTCCTAGAACCGATCCGACTGTAGCTATTGTTGCTATTTTTATCCATTCTTCTTTTTTTGCTATTGTCATAGGAATAATTAAAACATCTGGCGGAATAGGAAAAATAAAACTTTCTATAAATGAAATTATACCAAGAAAAAATTTAGAACTTTTGTGACCAGCAAGTTTTATTGATTTTAAATAAAGTTCTTTAAACATATTTTCTTTTAATACAATAATTCTTCTTATACTATTATTTTATAAATGAATTAAGTAAATTAGGAGGGGCGAATGGCGGAACTGGTAGACGCGTTGGACTCAAAATCCAATGGTAGCAATACTGTGAGAGTTCGAGTCTCTCTTTGCCCACCATTTGTATTATGAATTTAGATAATTTTAATAGTTTAATTGAATTATTTTTTTATCAGGAAAAAAAACAAAATCCAAAAAGTATTCTATTACAATGGTTAAACCCCAATAATAAAAAAACTTTTACATGGGAACAAACAAAGATAAATATTTTCAAACTTTCTAAAAAAATCAAAGAAAACATTAAAGAAGGTGATAGATGTCTTTTGGTTTCGGAAAATAGACCTGAATGGTTTATATGTGATTTAGCTATAATGTTGTCAGGAGGTATTACTGTACCAGCATATACAACTTATACAGAAGATGATTATAAATATTTAATTGAAGATTGTGAGCCTTCATTAATTATTGTTTCTAGTAATGAGTTGTTAAAAAAATTAAATAAAACTATTAATGAAAAAGATTTTATAAAAAAAATAATTACATTAGATCAAGTAAATAATTTAAATATAGATAATAAAGAAAGATATTTAGACTTTAGCACAATAATAAAAAATGATTTACTTGAAAAAGACAAAATTAAAAATGATAATCTAAAAAGATCATCTCCAGCCTGTATAATTTATACTTCAGGAACAGGTGGAAATCCAAAAGGAGTAATTTTAAGTCATGGTGGTATTTTAAATAACCTCGTAGGTGCTTGTGAAATTATGAAACCATTAATCGATTCAAGACCAGTATTTCTAACTTGGCTTCCTCTTTCTCATTCTTATGAACATTGTGTTCAATTTGCCCAGATAGCTGTAGGAGCTAAAGTTTTTTATGCAGAAAAAATAGAAAAACTTTTAGAAAATATATCTGAAGCAAAACCTACAATCATGACAGCTGTACCTAGATTCTATCAAAATCTTTATAACAAAATTAATATTAATATGAAAAAGCAAGTTGGTTTTAAAGCTATATTAATTAGAGAAACAATTAGATTAGGAAAGAAAAAATTATTAAACGAGAAAATGAGTTTTTTTGAAAAATTATTAAATTCATTAGTCGAATCATTAGTTAGAAAAAAAATAAAAAAACAATTTGGGGGAAATTTAAAGGCCTTTGTT
>CACAMG010000025.1 GCA_902533585.1 uncultured Pelagibacteraceae bacterium | reverse complement strand
TTGTTGTAACTGTTCCTAGTAACAGTGTTGTTCCATGTTCGGCCAAGAATGCAAAATAACTCACTGTATAATCATCAATTAAAATTAAATGAAATCAGGCGACCATTATTCGATCGCCTGATTAAATAATTATATTAAAATTACTACTTAGTTGAGCAAGCCCACTCTGTTGTCATGTCAGGAGGAGGAAGCTGAGCTTTGTCATAACCATACTTTCCAGCTCTCTCTAACATTACTGCTGGGTTAGCTAAAACTTTAGCTAGAGCAGCATTAAATGCTTCTCTAAACTCATTGTCGCTCTTTCTAAAACCAATACCAACAACATTTACAGTTTCTTTTGGCATAAGCTTAGGATCGGTGACTTCAAATGCACCACCACTTTTTTCTTCATGCTCTTTTGCACCAAAAAATGTTTGCACAGCCGCATCAGCTCTACCAGCTTTCATAGCAGCAAGTATTCCTACTTCTCCCTCTACTAATAACATTTGACTATCAGGTACACCAAATTTTTTAGCAGCTTCAACAGTATTGAAACCAGTACCAGTTACAAGTTTAGCGCCTGTATCTATAACATCTTGGTAGTTATTAATATTTTTTGGATTTCCTTTAGGCACTAACATAGCATCACCAAAAACTCCTATTGGATCTGAAAAGTTTATATTAGCACATCTACTTTTTAGAATATACATACCGCCAGTTATCATGTCTGAACGATCTGCATTTATTCCTGGAATTAAACCTGACCATTCAAAAACTTTAGTTTCATGTTCAGTAATTCCCATTTCTTCTAAAACGGTTAAAGCAATCATGTTCACAAAACCTAAAGCTTCACCATTGTCTCCTGCGTAAGCCCATGGAACAGCTGTACCGAATCCAAGTCTTAATTTATGTCCATCTTTTAATCTTTGCGTTAGTGTTGCTGCATTAACAGAAGAAACACTAAAAAGAATAATAAGAAAAATTGTAATCGATTTAATATATCTACTCATTATTTCCCCCTTTAAATTTATTTAAAAAATAATTTAACTAAAAAAAATGTTTTTTGTATACATCAAATATTGCAATCTAGGGTTGATTAAATAATTTTTTATTTAAGTTTTCTAGTTTAATTTAACTTTGTTTCCTAAATCAACTTTGCCGTCTTCTAAAGCGTGCAAATAAACACCCATATCAAAATGATTATAAGTTTTCTTTAATGATTGAAGTAAATTTAGAGAATTGTCATCTGTTTTTGGTTTTAGATTTATAGCCACACACCTTGGGATGTTTTTTTCTACTTTAAAAGAAGTGTTGTTAATTTTTATAATTTTACCAATCCAATTTCGTTCTTCCCAGGCTCCAATCCCATCTACATAAAAGTTAGCTCTAAATCTTTGAAATTCAACTTCTTTATTAATTTTTTTTTCAAAATCTTTAATACTATTTAAATTTATTAATGAAATAGAATTAAAAATATTTTTTGAGTGAGTCGTATCAAAAAATGGAAATTCACTATTTTTTAAAAATAATATTGGCTTAACTAATGATGGCTCTAGTTCTGTTAACTTATTAGAAAGTAAAAGTGTCTCTTCTTCATTATCTGTTGAAATTTTCATCAATTCTTTATTATTTAATGTAAGGGAAAGCTTTTTATCGCTGTAGATAAAGTTGTATTTATTTAACATTGGACTATTTTTTAGCGTTAGTAAAAGATTAAGTTTTCTCTCATTTGGATTTTTTTCAATTAACTTTGCTTTATCAAGCTCTACACCTCTTGAAAAAGCAAAAATTCTATCATTTATCATACCCAAATCTTTTTTTATATTGCATGAATTAATACTTTGATAAGATAGAGATTTTACTGGGCAATAATTTATTGATGAAACAAAACAATCCATATGATTTAATATTTTCCTATTTTTTTAGCTCCTGTATAAAATATTTTTGACAATTCATCATTTGCTTTTTTTCTTAATAAATTATCTTTTTTATTCATTAATTCTATAGGTCTTTTAATATGTTCGTGATAATTAAACAAATCTTCGCCTCTTGCTAGCTGAACATACATTTTACCCAAAACTTGATCGACATTGCTTCCAATATAGCTTTGTATAACAAATCCTATTCTTCTATCATTGCCTTTATTTAGACCTGAGCCATGAACAATAGTTGGGTGATGTAATGACATTTGTCCTGCTTTCAAAACTACAGAGTTAGTTTCATTAATTGGAACATTTCCAATTGTTTGTCCCCGTGTTAATAAATTATTTTCATTAAATTTTTGATCGTGATATTTCAACTCCCCTTTGTGCGAACCTGGCCACATTTTCATGCAACCATTTTCTTCATTAGAATCTGTTACTGCTACCCATGCTGTAACCCAGTTATGTGGTTCAAGACCAATATATTTTGCATCCTGATGAAAGCTAACAAAGCCTTTTTCATTTGCATTTTTAATAAAAAGAGTTGAGCCACAAATAAGAATATTCCTGCCTATTATGCTCTCAACAGCATCCAAAATTTTTGGGTTGTGACAAACTCTATCAAATATGGGTGATATTAAATGGATATAGTTTCTGCCTAGACCATCTAGTTCGTTTGGCCATTGATTTTCAATTCTCTCTATTTCTTCTCTAATCTCTAGCGCTTCATCAGATGTTAAAACATCAATTGGAGATATGTAGCCATCACGTTCATATTGTCCCAGCTGTTTTAATGTTAATGCTGTCATTATTTCATTTTATTTAAACACATATGGAAAGATATCAAAATATATTAATAATATAGTATAATTAAAAAAAAAATTGAATTAAATTGATTTCATTAATTTATGAACGAAACGGTAGTTAATAAAACTTCTGAATATTTTAAAAAAAAAGGGATTATCCTGCCCAAAATTTCTGAATTATGTAATCCTCATTCTATAGATAAAAAAATAACAACAAAGCTGAAAGGATTAAATAAAGATTTTATTGACCCGCTAAATTTATTTAGAGTTCACTGGTTTAATAATAGAAATCATACTGATTTTTCTAAAGTCCCTGAATATATAGTTCTTCCTGATGAGTTCACAGGAGTTGATGCAAAAATTATTGTACATATAGGAAGACTATTTCCTCTTATTACTGCACATAAAGTGTTAGCTGCTTATGGGTGTCTATTACCAAGAATATTAAATGGTGATTTTGATTATTCAAAACACAAAGCTGTTTGGCCATCAACTGGAAACTACTGCAGAGGTGGAGTTGCTATTTCTAGAATATTAGGATTAAAAAGTGTTGCTATTTTACCTGAAGGAATGAGTAAAGAACGTTTTGATTGGTTAGAAAAATGGGTGGAAGATCCAAAAGATATCATCAAAACTCCAGGCACTGAAAGCAATGTTAAAGAAATATATGATGCTTGCAATGAGTTAAAGAAAGATCAAAAAAACGATATAATAAATCAATTTTCAGAATATTATAATTATGCAATTCATAGGGCGGTAACAGGTCCTTCTTTTGAAAAATCTTTCTTGGATGTTAAGAAAGATACAAATTTAAAACCAAGATTTTATGTTAGTGCCTCTGGTTCAAGTGGAACTTTGGCAGCAGGAGATTATCTTAAAGAAAGTTTAGGCACTTTAACTGCTGTAGTTGAAGCTCTAGAGTGCCCAACATTATTAAAAAATGGCTATGGAGAACACAACATACAAGGAATTGGTGATAAACATGTTCCATTAATTCATAACATAATGAATACTGACTTCGTGGTAGATATCTCTGATAAAGCAACTGATAATTTAAACTTAGTATTTAACTCTCAAATTGGAAAAGAATATTTGATTAAAAAGCTAGGATTAGAAAGTTCGCTTGTAGATAAATTTCCTGAATTTGGTTTTTCTAGTATAGCAAATATACTTGCATCAATAAAGTTGGCGAAATATAACAATTTAGGAAAAGAAGATGCCATTATAACTGTCGCCACTGACGGAGCTGATCTTTATCTGTCAGAATTAGAAAAAACCAAAAAAAATTTTAAAGGAACTTTTGACATTACAGCTTGTGAAAAAATATATAAAAAATACGTAACAGAAATTGATTTGGATAATATGATAAAATTATCTAATAATGATAAAGAGAGAATATTTAACTTAGGATACTATACTTGGGTTGAACAACAGGGTGTAAGTTTAAATGACTTCGAAAAGAGAAAAGATCAAAAATTTTGGCTTGAACATTTCAATCATATGATTTCCCTTGATAAAAGAATCGAAGAATTTAATAATCTATAATTTATTATTTTAAAAATTTTGATAAATCTGGTTTAAAGTATTTAGGTCCCTTCATTACTTTTCCCGCTTCATTATAAATGGGTTTTCCATCATTACCTAATTTGCTCATATTTGATCTCTGTACCTCGTCAAAACATTTGTCCAAGTTGACTCCAAAAGCATGTCCAGCACCATATGTAACATACAATATATCTGTTAAAGCATCGACAGCTTCTTTTAAGTCATTACTTTTAATTGCCTCCACAAATTCATCTAATTCTTCTTTAATTAAGCTAACTCTTAAATTATTAATTTTTTCAGAACTCAACTCTGGTCTTAATTTTACTTCTTGGCCAAAAGTTTTCATAAATAATCCTACTTTTTCAAAATTTGTCATATTGCTCCTATTTGATTCTTACATAAGTTAATGTATAAGAAATATAGCATTACATTCAAAATTAAAATTATGAAAACAAGAAAAGAATATGACAGTATAGGAGCAATTAATGTACCTGTGGATAAATATTGGGGAGCATCTACACAAAGATCAAGTAAATATTTTAATATTGGAGACTTTTTAGTAAGACCAATTGTTATTAAATCTATAGCTATAATTAAAAAAGCAGCTGCAATTGTAAATGAAAAAAATGGTGATTTGGAAAAAAAAATAAGCAAAGCAATTGTTAAAGCAGCAAATGAAGTTATTTCGGGTAAATTAAATGATAATTTTCCTTTAAAAGTTTGGCAAACAGGCTCCGGCACTCAAACAAATATGAATGTTAACGAAGTTATAGCTAATAGGGCAATAGAAATTTTAGGTGGAAAAAAAGGATCAAAAAAACCAGTACACCCTAATGATCATGTAAACAAATCTCAATCAACTAATGATGTTTTTCCTACTGCAATGCATATGGCTATAGCAATAAGAGCCATGGATAAATTAATACCAAGCCTTACTTTACTTAATTTACAATTAAATAAAAAAGCAAAACAGTTTAAAAATATAGTTAAAGTTGGCAGAACACATTTACAGGATGCCACTCCTTTAACTTTGGGACAGGAATTTTCTGGATATCATTCTCAACTAACTAAATGTATTGAAAGAATAAAAAGGGCTTTAGAAGAAATATATTTTTTAGCACAAGGAGGAACCGCTGTAGGAACTGGACTAAATACAAAAAAAGGTTTTGACAAACAAATAGTCAAAGAAATAAAAAAAATTACCAAACTTCCTTTTAAACCTTCTCCAAACAAGTTCGCATCTTTAGCTGCTCACGATGCTATAGTTAATTTTTCTGGAACAATGAATACTACTGCAGTTTGCTTAATGAAAATTGCTAACGACATTAGATTTTTAGGATCTGGACCTAGAGCTGGTTATGGAGAGCTAATTTTACCAGAAAATGAACCTGGTTCATCTATAATGCCTGGAAAAATAAATCCAACTCAGTGTGAAGCCGTAACTATGGTGTGTGTAAAAGTAATTGGTAACCATAATGGAATAACGATGGCAGGATCGCATGGTCATTTTGAACTAAATGTTTTTAAACCATTAATTATTCATAATATTTTGCAATCAATTCACATAATGTCTGACTCAGCAAAAAGTTTTGCCAAATATTGTGTTTCTGGTTTAAAAGCAGACAAAAAAAGAATTAAGGAATTATTAGATAACTCATTAATGTTAGTAACCGCGCTTGCTCCAAAAATCGGTTACGACAATGCAGCATTAATTGCAAAAAAAGCTTTAAAAAATAATACTACTTTAAAAATGGAAGCTTTAAAATCTGGCTTAATAAAAGAAAAGGAGTATGAAAAAATTGTAGATCCAAAAAAAATGACTTACCCATTATAATTTTCAAAAACTTCCCTAACAGACTTTTTAAAATTAATCCAATTATTAATATTTTTTAAATTATTATTTATAACTTTTTGATCTTTGTTATTAATTTTTATATTATTCACTTGAAAAATATCATCTAAAAAATTTATTGATACAGTAAAATAAATATTTTCTAATTTTTTTCTAATTTTTTTTGGAATTTGAAATGTTTTATAAAAATTTTTTGAATTATCAATTTTTAAATGAAAATCTCCAACAAACTTCAGATTATTATCCTCTGTAAATATTTGTCCTTTTTGTATTTTTGCAACTCCAAAATCTAAACTTTTAAATTCTGATTGATTTAGATCAATTATTCCTGAATTTAAATTAATTAATATTCTAGAATAATCAAACAAATTATTGTTTTTTAATTCATTCAATACAAAAATAATTTTTCCATTAATATTGGTCTGTCCTATAATATGATTTTTAACAATATCTTCGAACATTATATTTTTAGAAAGAAATTTTTTTAAATCAAATTCATTAAATTCAAATAAAAAATCAATTTCAAACGGTTTTAAAAAAATTTTTCCTAAGTAGTTCACCTCGGATTGATTTATTCTGGACTCTAAAGAGTTTATTAAAATTAAATCATTTTTTTTTTTATATTTTATTTCAGAAGATAAGTCAGTTTGTAGAAAATTAATTTCATTTTTAGATAAATTATCTTTTCCAGAGCTAAATTCATTTTTCATCCGCAATCCAAATTTTTTTAAATCTAATTCAAAAAAATTTTTATTTTTATTAAAATCAATCAAATAATTAAAATTATATGTTGTATTAAATATTTGACCATTTGACTTCACAATTTTTTTAAGTTCTTTTGATTTATAATTTAAAATTAATTTTTGTATTTTTGTAAGTAATAGTATTTCTTTTTTTTCATCTCTAAGAAAAAAATTAGTTCTAACAAATGATGTTTTTTTATTTGTTTTTTTTCTAATTATGGAGTTAATTTTTTTAAAATCATTCTTGTCAAAATAAAAATTTGCATCTTTAAAAATTATATTTTTAATAAATACATTATCTTGTTTAAATAATTTTTTTTGACTAATATAAATTTCAATCGTTTTAACTTCACCAAACTCTTGTTTGTCATCATTTGATTCGAAAAATGCTTTAGTTTTAAATATTTTAAAATGTGGTCTTGGAAAAATTGAGTAATTTATTTTACTAGTGCTACTAAAATTTAAATCAAAAAGGTTTTCAAGTTTAATTATAAGTGTTTTTTGAAGTTTTTCTTTATTATAAAAACTTGGTATTGATAAATATAATAGATAAGAAAAAGTTAATAATATAGTTCCTAAAATAATTATTTTGATGTTATCATTAATTATTGTTTTTACAGAATTTATGCTTTTATTAACAAATTTATTAAAAATTGATTCAAATTTTTTCATGAGATTTTTATATGTTTTACATAATTAAAAATAAAATAAAATGAATAATAATTATTTATATAATTTAAATAAATACCAAAAAATAGCAGTTGAAAATACTGAAGGTCCCTTATTAATAGTTGCCGGTGCCGGTTCTGGAAAAACAAAGGTTTTAACATCAAGAATTGCATACATAGTTGAGAATAAAAAAGCTTTCCCCAATCAAATACTTGCTGTCACATTTACAAATAAAGCTGCCAAAGAAATGCAAAATAGAGTGAGTAAAATATTAAAAAAAAATGTCATTGGAATTCCTTGGCTAGGCACCTTTCATTCAATCAGCGCAAAAATTTTAAGAAAACATGCTAAAGCTGCTGGTCTTAACTTTAATTTTACAATTATAGATCAAGATGATCAATTGAGGTTAATAAAAAATATTTGCAAATCTGAGAATATAGATACAAAAAAAATTTCTCCTAACTATATTCTATCAGTTATAGATAAGTGGAAAAACAAAGGATGGTATCCTAATGATGTAATATTAAAAAAAAAAGATATTCTTGAAAAAGGATTTCTAAATATTTATAAAATTTATCAAAATAAATTGATCGATTTAAATGCATGCGATTTTGGTGATTTAATTTTACATTGCGTCAAAATATTTGAAAAAAATTCTGAGATCGCCGAAATATATTCTAAAAATTTTAAATATATACTAGTTGATGAGTATCAAGACACAAACCATATCCAAAGTAAGTGGTTAAACTATTTAGCTAGTTATCATAAAAATTTATGTTGCGTAGGAGATGATGATCAATCAATATATAGTTGGCGAGGTGCTGAGATAAAGAATTTTTTAGAATTTGATAAAATTTATAAAAATACAAAAATTGTAAGACTAGAAGAAAATTATAGATCTACACAAAATATACTAGCGGTTGCTTCAAAGTTAATTAAAAACAATCAAAACAGAGTTGGAAAAAATTTATATACAAGTAGCGATAATGGTGAACTGATTAATCTTGACTGTTATAGAAATGGCAAAGATGAAGCCATTGGAGTTAGCGACAGAATAGAAAGTTATAAAAAAAAATACTCATTAAATAGTATGTCAATATTAGTTCGTGCAATATTTCAAACAAGAGAATTTGAAGAACGATTTTTAAAAATCGGTATTCCCTATAGGATTATAGGTGGAATAAAATTTTACGAAAGAGCTGAAATTAAAGATTGTGTTGCCTATTTAAGAGTTGTTTTCCAATCTAAAGATGATTTATCTTTTGAAAGAATTGTAAATGTTCCTAGAAGATCAGTTGGTGATACAACAATTAAACAAATAAATGAATTTGCAAAGAAAAACAAATGTTCTTTGGAAGTTGCTTCAAAAAAATTAATTGAAAAAAATCTTATAAAACCAAAAACAAAAATAGGTTTAAATTCTTTAATTCAACTAATTGAAAAATGGAGAAATGATTATTTAAAAAAAATAAATCATATAAAACTCCTTCAAACTATTTTGGACGAGTCCGGTTATAGTGAAATGTTAAAAAATAAAAAAGATTTAGAAAATGAAAATAGAATAGAAAATATAAAAGAACTTCTGAATGCAATGAAAGAGTTTGATAATCTTGAAAGTTTTTTAGAACATGTTGCATTAGCAACTTCAATTGATAAAGATTGGGAAGGTCAAAAAGTAAATCTTATGACGATGCATGCATCAAAAGGTTTAGAATTTGATATAGTTTTTCTACCAGGATGGGAAGAAGGTCTATTTCCAAACCAAAAATCTATAGAAGAAAAAGGAGAAAGTGGGCTTGAAGAAGAGAGAAGACTTGCCTATGTTGGAATAACTAGAACAAAAAAAATAGCAAATATTTCTTTTTCAATGAATAGATTTTACCAAGGTGATTGGATAGACAGCCTACCCTCTAGATTTGTAGATGAGCTACCAAATGATAATCTTAAAAAGAGCAATTTGCCCAATGAAGAAAATAATAATGACTTTGATTTCAATCAAGATGTAGAATTTGAGACAGAAATAAAAAGCCCAGGTTGGATAAGATATCAAAAAAGATTAAAATGATAAGTAAGATAAAAAATATAATTAAAGAGCGTGATTTAGATGGTTACATTGTTCCTAAAAATGATGAATTTTTTACAGAATATTCAAAAAAAAACAAACTTGAAATATTGGCTAACTTTACTGGTTCTGCTGGATTTGCTTTAATACTAAAAAATAGCAATCATTTATTTGTTGATGGAAGATATACAATACAAGCCAAGAAACAATCGGGCAAAAAATTTGTTATACACGAAATTCCTTATGTTTGGCCTAAAAATATTTTAAAAAAAAAAAATAGAAAGCTCAATATAGGTTTCGATCCTAAACTTTTTACCAATATGACTCTATTAAAATATTTTGAAAATTCGTGCAATTTAACTCCTATTAATAAAAATTTGTTTAATTTTAAAAAGGACAAAATAAAAAAAGAAAACCTTATTTATAAAATTGACAATAATGTAATAGGTGAAAGTTCAGAAAGCAAAATTAAGAGGGTTGTAGAATTTCTAAAAAAAGAAAAAATTGATAATTTATTTATTAGCTCTGGTGAAAATGTCTGTTGGTTGTTAAATATTAGAGGCAAAGATCTTCCAAATTCTCCAGTTGCAAATTGTCAGGCGATTTTATCAAATAAAGGTAAAATTTATTTATTTGTTGATATTAGAAAACTAAAAATAGTTAATAATTATTTAAGAAATAAAAAAATAAACTTTTTTGAACCTGAAAAATTTTTTGATGTAATAAGTTCAATTAAAACAAATACTTGCGTTATAGATAGTCAAACTTGTTCGGTGTTCAATGAAAATTTAATTAAATCATTTTTTAAAATTAAAAGAATATCTGATCCTATTTACAATTTTAAATCTATAAAAAATAAAACAGAAATTAATAATATGATAAAATCTCACATAGAAGATGGTATTGCTTT
>CACAMG010000024.1 GCA_902533585.1 uncultured Pelagibacteraceae bacterium | reverse complement strand
GAATGTTAGGTTAGCTACAAAATTATTGAATTATGAAATAAATATTATGACTGATGAAGAAGACTCAGAGAGAAGACAAATAGAATTTAAGGAAAAAACTGAAAACTTTGTAAAAAATCTTGAACTTGACGAGACTCTGGGTCAATTATTAGTAGCTGAGGGATTTTCATCGATAGATGATATTAAAGATAGTACACCTGAAGCTCTTACAAAAATTGAAGGTATAGAAGATGAAACTGCAAAAGAGCTTATTACCAGAGCTCAAGAATTTTATCAAAAAGATCAAGAAGAAATATCAAAAAAAATAAAAGATCTTGGGCTAGATCAAGAACTTATTAATCATGAAGGTTTGACTCCTGGAATGTTAGTAACTTTGGGAGAACAAAAGATATTAACTTTAACTGATTTTGCAGATCTTGCATCAGATGAGTTAACAGGGAGCTATGACATTGTAAAAGGTGAGAGAATAAAAATTAAAGGTTACCTAGAAGATTTTGCATTGTCTAAAAAAGAAGCTGATGACTTAATTATGAATGCTCGTGACAAAGCATATAAAGATTGAGAGATGATAAATGGAAAAAAAAATAAAGTTAACAATTTCTGGAAGCTCAAAAAAAACAATAAAAAGTATTGAGCAAGCAAAAACACAATCTAAAAATTCAACAATAATTGAAAAGAAATCAAGGCATTTTGGTGCAAAAAAGAATTTTATAAAACAAGAAAGTACGAATAATAGATTTAAACCAAGACATACAACTGGTTTTAAAAAACCCTTATTTTCTAAACCTCCTACCTCAGTTCCAAGTGACTTTGAAAAAAGAAAATTGGCTGAACAACGAGCAAGAAAAAGATTAAAAGGAGAAGCTACCCCTCAAAGAGATACCAAAGTAAAACCAACTTCAAAAAGAAGAGAACTTAAATTAACAATTTCCAGAGCTTTAAACGAAGATATAGAAACCAAAACTAGAAGTTTAGCATCTCTTAGAAGAGCAAAACAAAAAGAAAATAGAGAATTGAAAAAAAAGGAAACCAAAGAAGATATAAAACCAGTTAAAAGAGACGTTCACATTCCAGAAGTTATTACTATAAGAGAACTTGCAAATAGAATGGCAGAGCAATCAAGCAATATAATTAAACATTTGTTAGGTATGGGTGTCACAGCTACAATTAATCATATAATTGATTCTGATACTGCAGAATATTTAATTAAGGAATTTGGTCATAATCCAATTAAAGAGGAAAAGCCTGAAGAAATAATTCAAAAAGTAAAAAAAATTAAAACAGAAAATTTAAAAAAGAGACCTCCAATAGTAACCGTTATGGGTCACGTTGATCATGGAAAAACTTCTGTATTAGATATATTAAGAAAAGCAAATGTTGTTGCTGGAGAATTTGGAGGAATAACCCAGCACATTGGAGCTTATCAAATTATTCATAAATCAAATAAAATTACATTTATAGATACTCCGGGCCATGCCGCATTCACAGAAATGAGAGCAAGAGGTTCAAAACTTACAGATATCGTAATTTTAGTAGTAGCAGCTGATGATGGAGTAAAACCACAAACTATCGAATCTATTAAACATGCAAAAGCAGCAAATGTTCCAATCGTAGTAGCTATAAATAAATGTGATTTACCAGAAGCTGATCCACAAAAAGTAAAAAATCAGTTACTTGAACATGAAATTATTTCTGAAGATCTTTCAGGAGATACTTTGGTCGTAGAAATTTCAGCAAAAACAAATAAAAATTTAGACAAACTAATTGAGTCAATTTTACTTCAAGCAGAATTATTAGATATAAAGGCTGATTTTGATATTAATGCTACAGGCATAGTTTTAGAGTCAAAAATTGATATTGGAAGAGGTCCAATAGTGAATATTATAATAACCTCTGGAACTTTAAAAAAAGGTGATTATTTTGTTAGTGGATTAAGATGGGGAAAAGTGAGGGCAATAATTAATGATATGGGTAAAAATATTGATCAAGCAGACCCTTCAACGCCAGTTGAAATCCTTGGAATAAATGGAGCGGCAAAATCTGGAGATGATTTTTTAGTTTTACCTTCCGAAAAAGAAGTAAAATCTTTATGTGAAGCTAGAGTTCAAAAAGCAAAAGAAGGAAAGAATCCATTGACTTTTGTTACACAAGAATCTGCTTTTAAAGATAAAGTTTCTAAAGAATTAAATATTGTTATTAAATGTGATGTTCATGGTTCTTCAGAAGCTATAAAAAGTGCAATTACTCAAATAAAACATGATGAAGTTAAACCTAAAATAATTCTCTCAGACTTAGGCATGATTACAGAAACAGATGTATCTTTAGCAAAAGCCTCAAATGCTGCGCTTATAGCATTTAATGTAAAACCCAGCAAAGAAGCAAAAAAACTTGCTGAACAAGATAAAATAACTATTTCTTCTTTTAATATTATTTATGAAGTATTAGATTTTATTAAAGCTAAAATGTCTGGTTTATTAACTCCAGATATAGAAGAAAAAATTGTTGGTTCAGCTGAAATTCTTGAAATATTTAAGGTTTCAAAAGTAGGAAAAGTAGCAGGCTCAAAGGTAATAGAGGGAGAAATTGTGCAAGATTCGAATGCTAGAGTTATAAGAGATGGAAATATTATATTTAGCGGTAAAATTGGATCGATATTTAGAGAGAAAAATCAAGCAAAACAAGTTACTGCTGGTTTGGAATGTGGAATAACACTTAAAGATTTTAATGACTTCCAAAAAAAAGATATTATTGAGGTATTTAATTCAACAGTAACAGAAAGAAGAATTTAGATATGGGAAAACTTGGCAAACCAGTTACGCAGAGACAATTAAGAGTAGGTGAAATGATTAAGCAAGCACTTGGCATGATTTTTATTAGAGAAGAAGCAAAAGTACCCAATCTTGAAACTAAAGAAATTACTGTAACAGAGGTAAGAATGAGTCAAGACCTAAAAACTGCAAAAGCATTTGTTTTACCTTTGGGTGGTAAAAATGCTAAAGAGGTTATTGAAAGACTTAAAGAATTTTCGTTTTTAATTAGAAAGGTATTATCTAAAAAAATAACTATGAAATTTTTACCAAAGTTGTTATTTGTTAAAGATGAATCTTTTGATTATGCTGAAAAAATTGAAAACTTAATAAAACAATCAAATAAATAAGGAAATTAAATGGAAAAAAAAATAAAAGAACTTGGAATTCATGAAAAAGATACAGGATCAAGCGAAGTTCAAATTGCAATACTAACTGATAAAATTGATAATTTATCGAAACATATTAAAAAGTTTAAAAAGGATAAACATTCATCAGTTGGTTTACTAAAGGCAGTAAATAGAAGAAAAAAATTATTAGATTATTTAAAAAAAAATAAAATACAATCTTACAAAGATGTAATAACAAAACTAAATTTAAGGAAGTAAATGTTTAAAATATTTAAAAAAGAGATAGAATTAAATGGAAAAAAAATAACCCTGGAAACAGGGAAAATAGCAAGACAAGCTGATGGAGCAATAATTGCTCAATGTGGAGAAACTGTTGTTATGGCAACAGTTGTAGGTGCTAAAAAAATAAACCCTGAAGTTGATTATTTTCCACTATCAGTAAACTATCAAGAAAAATATTATGCGGCGGGCAAGATTCCTGGTGGATATTTCAAAAGAGAAGCACGACCAACTGAGAGCGAAACTCTTATATCAAGACTAATTGATAGACCGATTAGACCACTTTTTCCTGATGAATTTAGAAACGAAGTTCAATTGCTTCCAACAGTAATTTCGTATGATAAAGAAAATGAAGCTGATATTTTATCAATTATTGCTTCATCGGCAGCTTTAGCTATATCAGGTATGCCATTTAAGGGTCCAGTTGGAGCATCTAGAGTGGGCTTTATTGATGGAAAATATGTTCTTAATCCATCAAAAAAAGAATTAGAAAATTCAAAATTAGATTTAGTAGTAGCAGGAACTAAAGATGCAGTTTTGATGGTTGAATCTGAAGCAAAAGGTTTGACAGAAGAGCAAATGCTAAATGCAGTTAAATTTGGTCATGAAAATTTTGTTCCAATAATTGAAATGATTGAGGAACTAGTAAAAGAATGTAAAAAACCTGATTGGGAAGTAGAAAAGAAAGATTTATCTGATGTAAAGAAAAAATTAGAAAAAGAATTTACAGATGAACTTAAAAAAGCTTTTTCCATAAAAGATAAAAAAGAAAGATCAAATCTTATCGCAGATATAACTGATAGAGCAAAAAATATTTATGAGGAGGATGAAAATATTTCAGAACTAGATGTGAATTATGAGCTAAAAAATCTAGAAAAAAGAATAGTTAGAACAGATATTTTAAAAAATAAAAAACGTATTGATGGAAGAGGACTTTCAGATGTACGACAAATTATGTGTGAAGTTGGAATATTGCCAAGAGCCCATGGTTCTGCATTATTTACTAGAGGCGAAACTCAAGCAATTGTAACAACTACACTAGGAACATCTGATGATGAACAAAGAATTGAAAGTTTAGAAGGATTACAAAGAGAAAGGTTTATGCTTCACTATAATTTTCCTCCGTTTTCGGTAGGAGAAACTGGAAGAATTGGCACCGGAAGAAGAGAAATTGGACACGGAAAGCTTGCTTGGAGAGCAATTAATTCCTTGCTGCCTTCAAAAGAAAAATTTCCTTATACATTTAGAATAGTCTCAGATATTACAGAGTCTAATGGTTCATCTTCAATGGCAACAGTTTGTGGAACATCTTTAGCATTAATGGATGCTGGCGTTCCAATAAAAGAACCAGTTGCCGGCATTGCCATGGGATTAATTAAGGAAGGTGATGATTTTAGTGTATTATCAGATATTCTTGGAGACGAAGATCATTTGGGAGATATGGATTTTAAAGTAGCTGGTACAAAAAATGGGATAACCTCTCTTCAAATGGATATTAAAATTACAGGAATTACGTTTGAGATAATGGAACAAGCTTTAAAACAAGCAAAAGATGGAAGAATTCACATATTGGGTGAAATGAATAAAGCTTTAGATAAATCAAGATCAGGTGTTGGAAAATACACACCTAAAATGGAAAAAATAACTGTAGATAAAAAAGATATTGCGACTGTAATTGGAAAAGGTGGAGCAACAATAAGAGAGATTGTTGAAAAATCAGGAGCTAAAGTTGATGTGAATGATGAAGGAATAGTTACTGTTGCTGCACCAGACGAGGAATCAAGAAATAAAGCAATGCAGTTTATTAAAGATCTAACTGCAAAAGCTGAAATGAATAAAATTTATAATGGAAAAGTTATAAAGATTATGGAGTTTGGAGCTTTTGTTAACTTTCTTGGAAAACAAGACGGTCTTGTTCATATATCGGAACTAGCAAATAAAAGGGTTGCCAAAGTAACTGATGTTGTGAAAGAAGGTGATGAAGTTAAAGTTAAAGTCATCGGTTTTGATAGAGGTAAAGTTAAATTATCTATTAAAGCAGCTGTTTAATTAGTTTTGGGGTACCTGCAACTCAAGGATCCCTAAAAGTTTTTTCATTTATTCTTTTTCTTTTCTCTCTTAAGTTTCCTTTTTTCTTTCAAAGAAAGTTTAGGTTTTTTCATTACACTAGAGTCTTTAAATGATTTACCGCTATATCTTTTTGACACAATATTAAGTAATATTTTTAGGGTCTGGCATGCCTACTTTATTATATCCTGCGTCTACATAGTGAATTTCGCCGGTAACTCCACCGCTAAGGTCACTTAGTAGATATAAAGCGGAATTTCCAACATCATGGATATCTACATTTCTTTTTAAAAAAGAATGGTCTTCATTCCATTTATATAAAAATTTTGCATCACCTATAGCTGAAGCCGCTAGTGTTTTAATTGGGCCTGCACTTATTGCGTTAACTCTAATTCCTTTTGATCCCAAATCTCTTGCAAGATATTTAACACTTGCTTCAAGTGCAGATTTACAAACACCCATTACATTATAATTTGGAATAGCTTTGCTAGACTCATAAGTCAAAGTAAGCATACTCCCACCTTTATTCATTATTTTAGAAGCTTCTTTTGCAACTTCTGTAAATGAAAAACATGAAATCAACATACTTCTTAGAAAATTTTCTCTAGTGGTATTTAAATATTCTCCTGATAATTCTGATTTATCTGAAAAGGCAACAGCGTGAACAATAAAATCAATTTGACCCCAGTTAGCTTTAATGTCTTCAAAGAGTTTTATTACTTCTTCTTTTTTTTCAACATCACAGCCAAATGTTATTTTTGAATTTAATTTTTCTGCTAATGGAATAACTCTTTTCTTTAGAGCATCACCAAGGTATGTAAATGCTAATTCTGCTCCAGCTTCAGCTAATTTTTGAGCAATACCCCAAGCAATAGATCTCTCATTTGCCACCCCCATGATTA
Source organism: uncultured Pelagibacteraceae bacterium (assembly GCA_902533585.1). Classification (GTDB taxonomy): domain Bacteria; phylum Pseudomonadota; class Alphaproteobacteria; order Pelagibacterales; family Pelagibacteraceae; genus Pelagibacter. The sequence continues at coordinate 4,568 of CACAMG010000024.1, read as the reverse complement.
ATCCTTTTTTTCCTTTCATTAAACTCATAAATTAAACCTTTTCAAAAACTAAAGTTGCATTAGTTCCACCAAAGCCAAAACTATTAGACATTATAGAATTTAAAGTTACATCTTTTTCAACTTTTGTAACTATAGGATATTTTTTTGCTTCTTCATCCATATCAGTTATGTTTATTGAAGCTGAAATAAAGTTATTTTTCATCATAATTAAACTATAAATTGCTTCATGCACAGAAGTTGCTCCTAATGAATGTCCAGAAAGTGATTTTGTAGAACTTATTTTTGGAACTTTATCTTTAAAAACTTCTCCTACAGCATTAAGTTCTGTAATATCTCCTACTGGAGTTGATGTTCCATGAGTATTTATATAATCAATTTTATTTTTACTGGTACTTAAAGCCATCTGCATACATCTTACTGCACCTTCACCAGAAGGTGCAACCATGTCATAGCCATCAGAAGTAGCACCATATCCAGTTAATTCAGCATAAATTTTTGCACCACGTGCTTTTGCATGTTCGTATTCTTCTAGAACTAAAACACCTCCTCCACCTGATATTACAAATCCATCTCTAGTTTTATCATATGGTCTAGAAGCAGTCTGAGGAGCATCATTATACTTTGAAGATAATGCTGTCATTGCATCAAACATTGCTGTCATTGCAAAGTGAACTTCATCACTACCGCCAGCAAATATAATTTTTTGTTTTCCTAACTGTATTAATTCCATGGCATTGCCAATACAATGTCCACTGGTTGCACAGGCAGAGCTGATTGTATAATTTACACCCTTAATTTTGAACGGTACAGCTAGTGTAGCTGATGCAGTGCTTGACATAGTTCTTGGAACTACAAATGGTCCCATTTTTTTTGGATTTTTTTCTCTGGTTTTATCTGCAGCTAAAATAACATTTTGAATTGATGGTCCTCCGGATCCCATTATCATACCTGTCAAATTGTTACTTACATCTTTTTCTTCTAAACCAGAGTCTTTAACTGCTTCTGCCATAGAAATATAATTGTATGCAGATCCAGGACCCATAAATCTTATAAATTTTCTATCTACATGGTCTTCAAGTTTAATATTTGGTTTACCATGAACATGACTTTTTAAATTAAATTCTTTATATTCTTCAGAAAAAGTAATGCCAGATTTTGAATTTATTAAAGACTGATAAACTTCTTCTTGATTGTTACCCAAACAAGATAAAATTCCAATACCTGTTACTACGACTCTTTTCATTGTTTAAACAATCCTACTTTTAGATTTTCAGCTGAATATATTTTTTTACCATCGGCTTTTAGTATACCGTTTGCTAAACCTACTGTGGTTCCTTCTTTAATTAGAATTCTTTTCATATCAATTTCATAACTAGCTAATTTAACATTTTTTAATACTTCACCAGTAAATTTTACAGTATTAACTCCTAGTGCCCTTCCTTTTCCAGGTTTTCCAAGCCAACCTAAATAAAAACCGACCAATTGCCACATTGCATCTAACCCTAAACAACCTGGCATCACAGAGTCATCTTTAAAATGACAATCAAAAAACCACAAATTATCTTTTATGTCTAGTTCAGCTTTAATTAAACCTTTTTTAAAAGCACCTTCATTTTCACTAATTTTTGATATTCTGTCAAACATCAACATTGGTGGAAGAGGAAGTTTGGCATTTTCGGGTCCAAAAAGCTTACCATTACCACAATCAATGAGGTCTTGATAATTATATGATGATTTTTTATCCATAAAATTAGATCTTTAATACTTTATTTGTGGCAATATTATAATATACAAATTATTAAGAATTGTTATAAATTGACCAAAAAAAAATGAGTAATAACACCATATTTATTGAAAAACTGAGATCTTCAGGCTTGAGACCAACTAGACAGAGAATTGAAATTTGTAAATTATTATTTGATAGAAAGGATACTTTCCATTTTACGATTAATGATTTGAACAATTCATTAACTAGAATAACTAATGAAAAAATTTCATTAGCAACAATTTATAATACAATTCATGCTTTTAAGGAAAAAGGTTATTTAAAAGAAATTTCAATTAATAGTAATAAGACCTATTTTGATACAAACATTTCAAATCATCATCATTTTTTTGATGAAGATAATAAAGAACTTATAGATTTAAATGATAAAGATGTGGGTAAAGTAAAAATAAAAAAAATTTTACCTGGAAAAAAAATTAAGTCAGTAGAAATCTTAGTTAAAGTTGCAAACAATAACTAAACTCAAATATTACAAAATCATTAAACCACAGAATGTAAAAACTCAGAGATATTGACTCTACTTTAGAATCATTATAAATTAGGAAATATGAGCAATGAGTTAGTTAAAGAACAATCAAAGTGTCCATTTACAGGCGCTGGAACTCCTTCCAAACATCCTACTGGAAGAGGTACATCAAATAGAGATTGGTGGCCAAATAGTTTAAATCTTAAAATTTTAAGTCAACATTCATCTTTAGTTGATCCAATGGATAAAAAATTTAATTACTCAAAAGAATTTAAGAAACTTAATTTTAAAGCATTAAAAAAAGATTTGCATAAGCTAATGACAGATTCACAAGACTGGTGGCCTGCAGATTATGGACATTATGGAGGACTTTTTATTCGATTGGCATGGCATGCTGCGGGAACATACAGAACTGGAGATGGACGTGGCGGAGCTGGCACTGGTAATCAACGATTTGCCCCATTAAATAGTTGGCCAGACAATGTTAATTTAGATAAAGCAAGATTATTACTTTGGCCTATTAAAAAAAAATACGGTAAAAAAATTTCTTGGGCTGATCTATTTATTTTAGTTGGAAATGTTGCCTTAGAGTCTATGGGTTTTAAAACTTTTGGTTTTGGAGGAGGTAGAGAGGATATTTGGGAACCCGAAGAAGATATTTATTGGGGTTCAGAAAAAGAATGGCTTGGTGTTAATCGTTACAGTGGGAAAAGAGATCTTGAAAATCCTTTAGGCGCATCTCACATGGGTTTAATTTATGTAAACCCACAAGGACCTGATGCAAACCCAGATCCTATTTTAGCTGCTCATGATATTCGAGAAACATTTGGTAGAATGGCTATGAATGATTATGAGACAGTAGCTCTTATAGCCGGAGGACATACTTTTGGTAAATGCCACGGTGCTGCCCCTGAATCACATAAAGGTCCTGAACCAGAGGGTTCAAAAATTCAAGAACAAGCAACCGGATGGAATAGTAGTTATAAAACTGGTTTGGGAGTTGATACTATAAGCAGTGGACTTGAAGGTGCTTGGACACAGAACCCAAAAAAATGGGACATGGGGTATTTAGATAATTTATTTGGATATGATTGGGAATTATCAAAAAGTCCCGCAGGAGCTCATCAGTGGACACCAAAAAAGAATGGCCATGCTATAAATATGGTTCCTGATGCACACGACAAAACTAAAAAACACGCTCCAATGATGTTAACTACAGATCTTTCTTTAAGAATGGATCCTAAATATGGAAAAATTTCTAAACATTTTCATGAAAATCCAGAAGAATTTGCGGATGCATTTGCTAGAGCATGGTTTAAACTTACTCATCGTGACATGGGTCCTCGCACATGCTATTTAGGACCAGAAGTTCCAAAAGAAAAACTGATTTGGCAAGATCCAATTCCAAAAACAACATACAGACTTAAAAATAAAGATTTAAAAGCTCTAAAATCAAAAATAATGAAATCGGGGCTTTCTATTTCACAATTAGTATCTACTGCCTGGGCATCAGCATCAACTTTTAGAGGATCTGATAAAAGAGGCGGAGCAAATGGAGCAAGAATAATGTTAGAACCACAAAAGAACTGGGAAGTTAACAATCCATCACAACTATCTACGGTTCTAAAAACTTTAGAAAAAATCAAAAAAACTTTCGATAGTAAAAAAAAGAATGTTTCTATGGCGGATTTAATAGTATTGGGTGGTTGTGTTGCAATTGAAAAAGCAGCAAAAAAAACTGGTCATAATGCAAAAGTTCCTTTTAATCCTGGTCGCGTAGATGCATCACAGGATCAAACTGATTCATATTCTTTTGGTTTACTTGAACCAAAAGCAGATGGATTTAGAAACTATATTACAAATAAAAGAAATGGATCATCAACAAAACAAACTGTGTCCGATGAAGAAATGTTAGTTGATAAAGCACAATTAATGAAACTTACTGCTCCTGAAATGACCGTTTTAGTTGGTGGTATGCGCGTGTTAAATACAAACTTTGATCAATCTAATCACGGCGTTTTTACAAAGAAAAAAGAAACACTTACAAATGATTTTTTCATTAATTTATTAGATATGAATATAACATGGAAAGAAGTTGATAAAAGTGAACAATTATTTGAAGGTAGAAACCGTAAAACAAATAAAGTTTTATGGACTGCTTCGAGAGTTGATTTAATTTTTGGATCAAATTCTCAACTGAGAGCTTTAGCTGAAGTGTATGCTTGTGAAGATTCAAAAGATAAATTCATTGCTGATTTTATATCAGCATGGACAAAAGTTATGAATCTAGATCGTTTTGATATTAATTAGATTTAT
>CACAMG010000023.1 GCA_902533585.1 uncultured Pelagibacteraceae bacterium | reverse complement strand
CAACCTCCTTTTTCTTTAAAAACTTTAATGTATCTATTAGGATGATTAGAAATCTCTAAAGGAATAGTGTCAATATTTTCTTTAAAATATTTTTGCCATTGTCGACTTGTAGTTAAATTATTTTTTTTAGCAAAAGCTTGGTGTTCCTCATAAGAAGCTACTGGTAATTTTTCACCACTCTCACCTCTAATTCTTCTCGCTTTAATTCCTGTGCCTAAAAAACCACCCCAGCCGCCCCCTTCTTTCCATCCACTATATTTATAAGCTAAGTTAGGTTTTGAAGGTATATCAGATGGAAGTTTCTTTTGTTTTGAAAGCTTTGTCCAAGCCCTATTACCTGATAGTTTCAATGTGCGAGCATAATTTTTTGCTTCATCATAGGTTTTTAAATTAACTGATCCAATTTTATCCCAAATTTTTAAATGAATTGCTTTGTTGAATTCATCTTCATTAATTTTTGTTAAAACATTAATTTTAATTAAACCATCTATTGGTGATCCTCGTTGTGGTATTCTACCCTCTGTAACTGCTCTTAAATATTCTGCAATTCTTGAGTCATGAGTTGATAAGTGGCCAATAACTGTCATTACATCATTAAAAGCACTACCTTGTGCAATAGTTAATGGATTTTCATTTTCTGGAATGAATATTGGGATTAAAATATAACCAAATTTTTTTCCTGGAGATAATCTTAATGCTCTTCCTGATGCTTGTACAATATCAACTCTACTTCTTTTAGGATCTGCAAAAACCACACAATCTATAGAAGGCACATCTACACCTTCAGTTAGACATCTTGCATTAGTTAGTAATGCTTTTTCAGACTTAGCAAAAGATCTCATATTTTTACTTCTTAAATTTGTAGGCATTTTGCCGCTTACATGAAAACTTTCTAAATCTCCATACTCTTTATAAATTTTCGATATATATCCTTGTTGCTTTTGAAAATTATTTGCTCTTAAAATTGAGCCATGAAACGATATAGCATTTTTAATTCCATAATTTTTTATTGATTTTCTTAGTGCTATTGCAGTAGCAAATTCTCTGGCTGTAATGTTGTCATCAAGTTCATTTTTAATCTGAATAAACTTATTACTTTGATAAACCGCATCAATTTCCTTATCTGTTACACCAAAAGTAATTACCTTATAATCAGAAATAATTGGCGGTTCTGAATAAATAGCTTCTTTAAAACTGAGATCATAAATTATTTTTCCATAACTGTTTTCATTATCCATAGATAGATATTCTTCTTTTCCTGATCTAAATAATCTTTCAGTTGCTGTCATAAATAATCGTTTTCTTACATCTATTCTTTTTTGACTAATCATATATGCTTTGGGTTTGTCCTCGTGTCCAACTGTTTTGTGGGCTTCATCAAATATTGCAAAATCAAAAGAAAAGTCTTTTGATCCTTCGACAGTAACAATACTTGACTGATAAGTAGTAAAAATAATTTTAATATTTTGACTACTTTCATTTAACCAACTCTTAACCTCATCTTTCTCAGTCGTTATTTTAAAACCCATATCAGAGATGTCTTTAACAAAATCATCTAAATCATCGCTAACAGATTTATCGCTACAAACACAAAGCCAATCTGGCTCAATACCTTCAATTAAGAATTCTCGACTCCAAGTTTTTAGAGTCTGATGTAGAAGAAATAACGAAGGTACAGCAACAAGAATGGACTTAGCATTTAATTTTCTTGCTATCCAAAAAGAAACTAAACTTTTTCCAGTGCCACAAGGCATAAAAATTTTACCTCTATCATTATCTTTAAAATGTTCTATGCTTTTATTAATTGCATCATTTTGATGTGGTCTTGGTATTTTTTTGGGTGGTATAAATATTTCACCTCCACATTTATGCTTAATAAGTTTCCATCCTTCAAAATCATTATCATCTAGTGCTAAAAATGTTTCTGCAGTTTCAAACCCTATGTTTGTAAGATATCTTTTTTTAATAGGTGGTTTACTTGAAGTAGTTAAAACCAATCCATGAATAATATTTTTGCAATGATTAAAAGCTAAATTAGCAAAAGTAGATAAGTCGCCTTTTACAGTTAAAGTAGTCTCGAAATCAGATCTATATTTGGCTTGTATTGCCCAAAACTCTCCTTTTTTAGTTTCAGCTATTAAATCAATACCTTCGTCTGTGTCAGGGAGATTAATCTTTCTTTTAATTTCTTCTTTTATCTCTTGTAATAACCAAACATTTTTTAATTTACTTCTGTAATGTGGCGCAGTTAATAAATAATATTTACATAGATTTTCAAAAATATCTCCGGCTTGCTTTTGTTTTCCTGAATTTGTCAGTTCAGACAGATAATCATTCAAATCACTCCAGGTATTGTATTGTAGAATTGTTTTCATTTGATTAGAAACAAATAGTATAGCATAAGTTTATCTCTCTATGTGCTGGTCTTGTGCTGGTTTGCACAAATTAATTAAACCTTATTTTCTAATCTTAATTGAAAGCTAATTTAAAGTTATGTGATTTTATAGGATGTTTTAGACTACCCTGGACTACCACGGACTGACTCGTCTGTGAATCCCACGGCTTTTAAGTCCTTTGTGTCTACCAATTTCACCACGAGGGCATTCCTTTGTTTACTTGTATTTATTCCAAGTTTAAAAATTTAACAAGACTAAATTTTTAAATTTCTTTTTTTAGCCAAGTTTCTGGAGTTAGTTCGTTCTTAATTTCTAAATTAATGTGATAGTCAAAAGGTCTTGTCCCTCTTTTTTTAATATAATTATATGTTTGCTCAATACCTTCTTTAAGATTGGTTTTAGTTTTATAATTGAGTAACTTTCTAGCTTTATCAGCAGAACAAGTTGCATGTTTAACTTCAAGAGGTCTGTCTTTCTTATATATTGGTTCTAAATTACTTTTAGTTAAATTTGAACATATTTCGAATACTTCATTGATTGTTACAAATTCTTCATCGGGTCCTATGTTAATTATTTGCTTATTCAATTTAGGATCATCTATCATTGGAATTAAACAGCTCAAACAATCATCTACATATGAGAAGCATCTTTTTTGCTTTCCATCCCCATATATTATTGGAGATTTATTTTGCATAATTCTATTTAACATGATGGAAACTACATTCCGAAAAGGATCATCATATTTTTGTCTTGGTCCAATAATATTATGTGGCACTGCTATAACCCACTCTATTTTATTTAAATTACACAAACTTATTAGAATTTTTTCTGCAGCTACTTTGGAGATTCCGTATGGATCTATAGGATCTGGCTCCATATCTTCTGTAAATGGAGTTTTTTGTGATCCGTATCTAGCCATAGATGAACAAAATATAATTCTTTTTACTTTATTTGAAATTCCAGCAGAAAAAACTGAAGCAGAAGCTTGTAAATTATTTTTTGTAATTTCTTGAGGCGAGAAAACAGATAAACCTTCATGTGCTGACGCAGCACAATGATAAATTATATCAACACCTTTCATTATGTCGTTTATTTTATTAAAATCACAACAGTCAAAATTATAAAATTTTATTCCTTTGGGTATGTTGTCTTCATAACCTGAAGACATATTGTCAACTCCAATAACCTCAAAGTTTAAATCACTTAATTTTTCGGCTAAATGTGATCCTAAAAAACCAGCAACTCCAGTTATAAGGATTTTTTTTCTTTTCATTCAAAATCTGTTTATATTTTTTTTTTAATAATAAAACTAAAAACTTTTATAATTAATCAAAATCTAACCATTCTTTATATTTGTTAACATTTTCTTGCAAAAATAATGGCATTTCTTTTATGTTAAGTGTTTTGAGTTTAAATTCATTTTCATATTTAGAATCTTCAGTTTTTGCATGATGATCATGGTCTATTACTTTTCTTTTAATTAAATCTCTAATTTTATCAACATTTTTTCCAGAAGCCCTATATTCATCGTGGTGTTCAGCATCTAATTCTTTTGAATGAATATCTTCTGGAGTTTGAATTCTAGTAAAATGCCATCCTCCATCTTGAATTATTTTTAAACTAATCTCTTTATCTTTTTTAAATATAGTATCCAATCTATAAAATGGATATTCTTTTGGTTTAATTTGTCTTAATTCTTCAAAAGAATTTAAATATTTCTTTTTACAACCTTTTGTCCCATACCAATAAATTCTGTCGCAAAGAAGATTAAATTTATAATAAAAAAGCTTTTGCTTAAAAATTAAAATTTTTTTATTAAAATTTTGAAAGTTAAAATTGTCTAAAAATGGAATTTCATCATTGTCACTATATAAAATAAAATCTTCATCATTAGCTTCTGATATTCCCTCTTTAAGTTTATTTCTCTGATGCCCTATTCTTTTTATACTGTTAAATCTATAATTTTCAGCTTTTTCGTTTTGCCCATCTGATTCTTTTGAATACAAAAGAGCTTCTGGCTCATCTTCTACTGTTAAATAAATTATTTTATTTTTAAAATTTTTAAATTTATTTATATCAAAATTTAATTTTTTCTCTCTTCCGCTGTGTGAAAATTTGGACTCGCATATAACAAACTTATCTACATATTTGTTAAGTATATTTAACCTTAGATCTAAAATTAAATCTTCATCGTAATATAAAGTACAATCAAAAATTTTCATTTATTAATATAGTTTTACCATCTTACATTATATTTAATATCATAATACGAAATTCTTTTTTTTAGATAATTTAAATCTAAAAAACAATCTTTATATCCTTCAATAATTGTATGAAGATATGTTGAATTAGGTTTTTTTAAATAATAAATTTTTTGAACATATACTAAAACTTTTTTACCATTTATTCTTAAATATTCTTTTGAATAATAGTTATAATCAACTCCTTCGTAGCCATCTAATTCTTTCTCATCTTTTTTTGATATTTTCCAAAGTGCACCTGGAACTTTTGAGTTTTTGCTCTTAATTATATTTGCATGTCCATAAATTGAGTGATTTGTTTTATGACTAAAACATAATTTATAACCATTTAAAATGTGTTTTTTTATATATTTGGCTCCACTACATCTATAATTCATTTGATGGTGATTTAAATTACTGCCGTATGCAAAATATAACATTAATCTTTTTCAACAATTTCTATATTTTTTTCTTTTACAAATTTGATTATTTCCAAATTACATTTATCAATTTTATTTTGTTCGGCACTTCTTAAAACTATAGCAACCCCTAGCCTACCTGCTCTAAAAAAAGGATAACTTCCAATGTCTACATCTTTATTATTTTCTTGAACGTTTGATAGAGATTTAGATATTTCACTTTCAACAGTTCTAAGATTTATTGTTTGACTAATTATGGGTTCACCTCCAACTAATTTATGTGCAATTCCTCCTAGCATAGATTTTAAAATTGAAGGAACTCCTGGCAAACAAAAAACATTTTCAACATTAAATCCCGGTGCTCCGCTAGTAGGATTCAAAATTAGATCTGCGTTTTCTGGCATCCATGCCATTTTTTGTCTGCCTTCATTAAATTCACCTGGTTTATAATATTTTTCCAAAAGAGCCATTGCTTCTTTATGAGGGCCATATTTTAAATTAAATGCTTTTGATATCGTTGATGCTGTTATGTCATCGTGGGTGGGTCCTATTCCTCCAGTTGTAAAGACATAGTTATATTTTTTTCTTAACTCATTGACTGTTTCAATAATAATATTTTCTAAATCAGGAATTGTTCTCACCTCCTGAACTTTGATACCTAAAGAATTTAGCCAAATTGAAAGTGTGCTTGTGTTTGTATCTTGAGTTCTACCAGATAATATTTCATTACCAATTACAATTATGCTAGCAAATATTTCTTTTTTATTTTTCATTTACAAATATAAATAAATTATAATGAAATTTACCAGTACTTTAATTAAAGGCAAACTAATCAAGCGCTATAAGAGATTTTTTGTAGATATAAAAGTAAATAATTCAACGCTTACAGCTCATTGTCCTAATACAGGATCTATGATGGGTTTATTAGATAAGGGAAATGATGTTTGGATAAGTAAAAATGATGACCCAAAAAGAAAATTAAAGTTCACACTTGAAATAATAAAAGCAAACAATAGACTTGTTGGCGTTAACACCCATAGAGCAAATAGAATTGTTGAACATGCTTTAAATAACAAGCTCTTTGAAGAATTCAAATCAATTAAAACAATTAAACCTGAATTTAAATTTTCGAATGATACAAGGTTTGATTTTTTATGTGACAAAAGCATTATTGAAGTTAAAAATGTAACATTGGTTAGAAAAAATGAATTTGCTGAATTCCCTGATGCAATTACATCTAGAGGCTTAAAACACTTGGTAAAATTAATTAATTCCATCAAGAAAGGGTATAAACCTTATGTCTTATTTTTAACTCAAATTCAGGGTATAAATAATTTTAGAATAGCAAAAGATATTGATAATAATTACTATCAAAATTATCTAATAGCTAAAAAAGCAGGAGTAAAATTTTTAGCATACAGATGTATTTTAAATTCTAAAGAAATAAAAATTGAAAAAAAAATAAAGATTTTTGATGAAAAATAATTATTCTGAAAAGTTTGAAAAAATGCACAAAGCTGGTGAATTGGCTTCTAAAACTTTAGATATGGTTGGTGGATTTGTAAAACCAGGCATATCAACAAATAAAATAGATCAATTATGCTATGAGTTCATAAGAGACAATGGTGGTTTTTCTGCTCCTCTTTTTTATAGAGGATTCAGTAAATCTCTTTGCACCTCACTAAATCATGTTGTTTGTCATGGTATACCCTCAGATAGAATTCTAGATGAAGGTGATATATTGAATATTGATGTAACAGCAATTGTAGATGGCTATCATGGCGACACTAGTAGAATGTTTTCTGTTGGAAAAATTTCTGTGAAAGCAAAAAATTTAATTGATGCAACTTATGAATCTTTGATTAAAGCAATAAAAATATTAAAGCCTGGAGTTAAATTGGGAGATATAGGCCATGAAATACAGTCTTATGTTGAAAATAAAGGATATTCAGTTGTTAGAGATTTTTGCGGTCATGGTGTCAGCAATGTTTTTCATGAACAACCTAATATTTTACATTATGGAAAAAAAAATACTGGAATTGAATTGACTCCAGGAATGACATTTACAATAGAACCAATGATTAATGCTGGAAAATATGAAGTAAAAGTTTTAAACGATGGATGGACCGCTGTAACAAAAGATAAATCTTTATCTGCGCAATTTGAACATACGATAGGAATTAACGAAAATGGTTATGAAATATTCACAGAATCTGATAAAGTTTCTAGAAAGTCTCCAAATAATTAATGATATCAAGATATTCTAGAAAAGAACTTGTAAAAATTTGGTCTGAAGAGAACAAATATAATATATGGTTAGAAGTAGAGATTGCTGCAGCACAAGCAATGGAAAAATATAAAATAATACCCAAAGGTATTTCGTCAATTGTTAAGAAAAAAGGCAAGGTAAAAGTTAAAAGAATTCATCAAATCGAGTCGAAAGTAAAACATGATGTTATAGCTTTTTTAACTTCAATAACTGAGCAAGCTGGAATTAAAGCAAGATATCTTCATCAAGGAATGACCTCGTCAGATATTTTAGACACAAGCTTTAATATTCAATTAGTTCAATCAGGAAATATTTTAATAAAAGATCTAGATAGAATCCTTTCAATTCTTAAAAGACAGAGTAATAAATATAAATTTACTCCTTGTATTGGTAGAAGTCATGGAATTCATGCAGAACCAATAACTTTTGGATTAAAGCTCGCTTCATATTATGAAGAGTTTAAAAGAAACAAAAAAAGACTTTTAAGTGCTATTGATGAAATTTCAACTTGTGCAATTTCAGGTGCTGTCGGAACATTTGCTAATATTGATCCAAAAGTTGAAAGTTACGTAGCTAAAAAATTAAAATTAAAATGCGAACCTGTATCAACACAAATTATACCAAGAGATAGACATGCATATTATTTTTCAATATTAGGAATTATAGCTGGATCTATAGAAAGAGTTGCGACAGAAATTAGACATCTTCAAAGAACTGAAGTGTACGAATTACAAGAATATTTTTCAAAAGATCAAAAAGGTTCGTCTGCAATGCCTCATAAAAAAAATCCCATACTAAGCGAAAATCTTACAGGTTTGGCAAGAGTAGTTAGAAGTTATGTAGCTCCCGCACTTGAAAATATTGCTCTATGGCATGAAAGAGATATATCTCACTCTAGCGTTGAAAGAAATATTGGACCTGATGCAAATATAACTCTGGATTTTGCTTTAGCAAGACTAGCTAATATTTTGGATAATATGATTGTTTACCCAAAGAGAATGTTGTCCAATTTAAACAAAACTAAAGGATTAATTTTTTCTCAAGAAGTAATGCTTGAATTAACAAAATCAGGAATTCCTAGAGAAAAATCATATAAAATTATTCAAAATCTATCGAAAAAAAGTCTAACAAAAAATATTAATTTAATTGATTTAATTCTCAAAGATAAGAAAATAATGAACAAAATTTCTAAAAATAAACTAAAAAATATTTTTAATTATTCTAAACATTTTAAAAACATTAATTATATTTTTAGAAGAGTTTTTAAAAAATGAAAAAAGGTAAAAAATTATATGAAGGTAAAGCGAAAATCATATTTGCTACCAACCAAAAAGATTTAGTTATTCAACACTTTAAAGATGACGCAACAGCTTTTAATAATCAAAAGAAATCTAATATCGAGGGGAAAGGAGTGTTAAATAATAGAATATCAGAACATATATTAACAAATCTATCGGATGTGGGTGTGAAAAATCACTTTGTAAAAAGATTAAACATGAGAGAGCAGTTAATTAAATTTGTTGAAATAATACCAATAGAATTTATCGTTAGAAACATAGCAACAGGATCATTAACTAAAAGACTTGGTATAGAAGATGGAACAGTCTTGGAAAATCCATTAATTGAGTATTGTTTAAAAAATGATGATTTGGGCGATCCCTTAATTTCTAAAGAACATATTTTTGCTTTTGATTGGGCTACAACCAAAGAAATAGAAAAAATTAATAAATCTCTTTATAGAATTAATGATTTTATGAGCGGTATGTTTAGAGGTGTTGGAATAAAATTAGTAGATTTTAAAGTTGAGTTTGGAAGAATAAAAATAAATGGTAAGAATGAAATAATTTTAGCTGACGAAATAAGTCCCGATACTTGTAGATTATGGGACAATAAAACAGAAAAAAAACTTGATAAAGATAGATTTAGAAATAATTTAGGAAATTTAATTCAAGGTTACAAAGAAGTAGCAAGAAGACTTGGAATACTTCATGAACAATCAAATATCAGACCAATAAAATTTACTAAGCCTACCGAAGTTAATATCAAAAAAAATAGATGAAAGTTAAAGTAATAGTAACGCTTAAAAATGGCGTTTTAGATCCTCAGGGTAAAGCTATACAGCAAACTTTAAACAGTATGGGTTTTTTAAATGTTAACGAAGTAAGACAAGGTAAATACTTTGTTATAGATATTAAAGAAAATGACGAATCTAAAGCTAAAATAAAAGCTGAGGATATGTGTAAAAAGCTTTTAGCAAACCTTGTTATAGAAGATTATAAAATTGTTTAATAATTAATGAAATCTTCAGTAATAATTTTTCCTGGCTCAAATTGTGATAGAGATATGGATGTAGCTCTTAAAAAATTTGGTTTCAAAAATCAGATGATTTGGCATAATGAAGAATCAATTCCCAAGAGTGATTTAATTGTTTTGCCCGGTGGTTTTTCATATGGTGACTATCTAAGATGTGGGAGTATCGCATCAAAATCAAAAATAATAAAATCAGTTATAGAATTTGCAAATTCTGGAGGTCTTGTTTTAGGAATATGCAACGGATTTCAAATATTAACTGAAACAGGTTTATTGCCAGGTATATTACAACAAAACAAATATCTAAATTTTATATGTGGAAATGTATTTGTTAAAGTTAAAGACAAAACAAATAAATATTTTAAAAATATTAAAAAAGATATCCTTGAACTTCATATAGCTCATAATGAAGGTAATTATTTCTGTTCAGAAGAGGAATTAAAATTATTAGAAGACAACAATCAAATTGCTGTAACTTATTGTAGCAAAAAAGGTGATGAAAGCTTAGAACACAATCCTAATGGTGCCTTAAAAAATATAGCTGGAATAGTTAACAAAAATAGAAATGTTTTAGGAATGATGCCACATCCTGAAAGAATGATTGATAAATATCTTTCTGGAGAAGATGGGTCTTTATTTTTTGAAAATCTTTTAGGAAACTTAAAATAATGAAAGTTACTGAAGCTGTTGCTATAGATCACGGATTAAAAAAAGAGGAATTTGCAAAAATTTGTGATCTTTTAAAAAGACTTCCTAATGTAACTGAGTTAGCAATCTTTTCTGCAATGTGGAATGAACATTGTTCTTATAAATCTTCAAGAAAACATTTAAAAAAACTTTACACTAAAGGAAAACAAGTAATTCAAGGCCCTGGTGAAAACGCTGGAGTAATAGATATTGGAGATGAAGATGCAATAGTTTTTAAAATAGAAAGTCATAATCATCCTTCTTTTATAGAACCTTATCAAGGAGCTGCTACAGGCGTTGGTGGAATTATGAGAGATGTTTTTACTATGGGAGCAAGACCCATAGCAAATCTAAATTCTATACACTTTGGTTCGCCTCAGCATAAAAAAACAAAAAATTTATTACGTGGAGTTGTAAAAGGAATTGGCGGATATGGAAATTGTATAGGAGTGCCAACTATCGCAGGTCAAACTTTATTTGATGATTCTTACAATGGAAATATATTAGTAAATGCAATGACATTAGGTTTAGTTAATAAAAACAAAATATTTTACTCAAAAGCTGCGGGAGTTGACAAGCCAGTAATTTATGTCGGATCAAAAACAGGAAGAGATGGAATCCATGGGGCTAGCATGGCATCTGCCACTTTTGATGATAAGATTGAAGAAAAAAAACCTACTGTCCAAGTTGGAGATCCCTTTACTGAAAAATTATTATTAGAAGCTTGTTTAGAATTAATGGCAGACAATTCAATTATTGCAATTCAAGATATGGGAGCAGCAGGTTTAACTTCATCAAGCGTTGAGATGGCATCCAAGGGAAAGTTAGGAATTGAATTAGATTTAACCAAAA
>CACAMG010000022.1 GCA_902533585.1 uncultured Pelagibacteraceae bacterium | reverse complement strand
TGTACTTAAATGAGCTCCGTCTTTAACTCCTTTGGTGCAAGGCATAGCAAAACCATTACCATGAAGTAATTCATGAATTGAAATTTTAGTAATTTGACCTGAAGCTCTTCCTATAAACAAATATCCATGGTGTGGTCCCATTTGACCACCGTCTCCACTAGCAGCATCCGTAAATGAGAAATACAATTTTTTTGGATTGTTAAATCCTTGTTTTTGCAAATAATAATCTGGATAATTTACATTCCACCCACCTTTTCTTGCCTTACGATCCAATCTTGCAAATGAAACATCAAGCTTGCCATCTTCTCGGTAGTCAAACTTTAATCTTTGCTTATCTCCAGTCATTTTGAAAAATAAATCATCTATTTTTTTAACTTCTTTTTCTATCCAACCGTTTATATCTCTTTCTTTATCTTTGGTTTTTTTGGCTAAAAGATAAATAAAGTGAATTTGAAAATCATCATTTACATCAGGTTGATCTACGAAGAATCTTCCAGGTTTTTCATCTGCAGCAAATAATTTTGAGCTAAATAAAATTATAAAAATCGCTAATACTATTTTTTTCATATAAAATACCCCTTCAATATATAAAGAAGGATAGCAGAAAACACTGTTGGATAAACGGGATTTTTTCTACTTAAATAAAAGATTAATATACATGTTATAATTGTAATAAATCTGGCCATATAGTCAGTTTCTGATAAGGCGCCTGTAGGAAATACAACAATTCTTGATATTAAAGCTGCCAACGTTGAATAAGCCAAGCAATTAAACCAACGAAAAATTTTAGATTCTTCCGAAATCTTTTCTGAACTTAAAACCCCTAAAATTCTTGATAAAAAAGTTGCAATTGATGTTATTGCTATTGCTAATGCAAAACTAGTTATCATTTTTTGCTCCTAAGAAATATGCAATTGTACCTGCTGCAAAACCTCCAAAAAGTATACTCCATTCTGGAGAAAAAATATAAAAAGCAGGTCCAAGAATTGCTCCTAAAATTATGGAAGATGTTATTTCTAAAGTTTTCATTGCACCAATCATCATGCACATAAAATAAATAGGATTTACAATTGCTAGCCCTATCATCATATTATTATTTAAATAATCAGCAGCAAGATAACCTATCAAAGTTGAAATAATTGCTATAGCCCATGTTGCAAAACCAATGCCTATCCAAAAATCAATTCTGTTTTCTTTTTCGATATTTTGATAATTCTTTTTTGCAATTACCCAAGCTGAAACAGCAACAAAATGACATGATAAATAATATTTCCACTTAGGTTGGTTTTTATGCATTAATAAAGGCATTAAAGAAACCGTCATTGGATAAAGTCTTACATTAACTAACCAGACAGCAATAAAAATATTTATTAAAGATGCTCCGACTAAAATTGACTCTGCCATTACTAATTGTCCTGGCAGTGCATAAGTAAAAAAAGTTGAAAAAAAACTTTGTTCAATTGAAAAACCTAAGTTTTTGTATAGAGCGCCAATAGCTATCAAACTGGCAGATAATCCAAATGCTGGACTATCTATACCTTTAACAGATTTAATTCCTTTTAAAAAATATTTGGAATTGATCATTAACCGCCTAGGAATAATCTTCCTACGTCGGGATTATTTAATAAATCTTTTCCTGATCCAGCTATAGCAGTTTGTCCTGATACTAACACATAACCAATATCGGCAAATTCTAAACCTTTTTTTGCATTTTGTTCTACTAGAATAATTGTTTTTTTTTCATTTTCTTGCAGATCCCTTAAAATTTCAAAAACCATTTCAATATATTTTGGTTCCAGTCCAATCGAAGGTTCATCAACCAATAAAACAGATGGTTTCATAACAAGTGCTCTTGAAATCTCTAGCAATCTTCTTTCACCACCTGATAAAACTTTTGCAGGCTGAGTTCTTCTATTTCTTAATCTTTCATATTTTTGAAGTATTTTTTCTGCTTCCTGATAAGACTCTTCTTCTTTATCTTTTATATATCCGCCCATTAATAAATTTTCTTCAACAGTCATATCTGGAAATACTGAATTATCTTGAAGAATATAAGCTATACCAACTTTTTTTAATTTTTCAGCTGGTGTAAGATTGGTTATCTCATTTCCATCTATTTCGATTTTTCCAGAAAATATATTTGTAAAACCATAAATAGAATGAAGTATAGTAGATTTTCCTGCTCCATTTGGACCAATTAAGCAAAGCGATTGTGCTTTACTAACAAATAAATCAAAATCATGAAGTATTTCCATTTTACCATAACCAGCTGATAAATTGCTTATTGTTAAATGAACATCTGATTTAGATAATTTTTTTAGATCTTCTTTTTTTGGTGCGGCACCTAAAACTGAATATTGATCTTTCATTATTGTGCTCCAAGATAAGCATTTATAACTCGCTTATCGTTCTTAATTTCTTTTGGGGTTCCTTGTGCTAACATTTGTCCATGAGCTAGACAAAAAATATTTTCTGCAAGTTGCATAATTACTCTCATATTGTGTTCAATTACCAAAAGAGTAATTCCAAAATCCTGATTAACTTTTATCAATCTATCAATAATACCGTTTATTAAAGTTGGATTAATACCTGCTGTTGGCTCATCTAGTAATAACATTTCTGGTTCATTCATTAATGCCATTGCTAATTCTAACAACTTCTGTTGACCAAAAGATAAATCTCCTGCTCTTAGTTTTCTTTTTTGATACAATCCAACAAAACTTAATAAATTTTCAGCTTTTTCTGTTAGATTTTTAGGAATTTTAGAAAAGATTTTTACCAAACTTTCATCTTTAGCTTTGTGGCTAATAAGCATGTTTTCTACACAGTTTAGCTTTCCATAAATCCTTGTTTGTTGAAATGTTCTAAGTAATCCTAGTTTGGCTATTACTGGAACAGGTAATTCTGAAACTTCTTTTCCATTAAATTTAATTGATCCTTTGTCTATAGGGTAAGTTCCAACAATAGAATTAAATAATGTAGTTTTTCCAGATCCATTCGGTCCAATTAAACCTATGATTTTCCCTTTCTCCACAGACATTGAGATATCAACATTGGCTTTAACACCACCAAATGATTTGCTTACGTTATTTACTTCTAAAATATTCATTTAAGTTCTACTTGTGCCTTTCGATCTGCCTCATCAACCACTTCACCAAATCTTTCAGGATATTTTTCTCTTAACCATCCCATAATTCCTTCAGGAAAATAAATTACAATTACAACAATTAAAACTCCCAAAGCAACATACTGCCATCCTAAGAAAAATGTCCAAAATCCTTCTTTAAAAATATGAAATATTGTAGCGCCTATAATTGGTCCCCACAAAGTTCCTTTGCCACCTAAAATTGCCATTAAGACCATGAACACACCCATCTCTCTTCCATCAAATGCAACATCTGTTGAATCAATATATCCAACTAATCCACCCATTATTCCACCAGCTAAACCGCAAAAGAATGCTGAAATCATCCAGCCAATAATTTTATATTTCATTGTCTGAATTCCCATTGCCTCAGCTTTATCTTCATTATCTCTGATTGCATTTAAAATTAATTTAAATCGAGTTGAGTAAATTGCTTTGACGGCAATGAATGTAAATACAAGTACAAAAAAACTTAAGAAATAGAAAAATTCACCTCTTGCTTCTAAACCTCCAAAGTCAGGAAAAGGTGGTGTTGTAAATCCTTGCCCAGCTCCAATAATTTCTATACCTCCTGAAATTTCACCTGCGGCCACTCCTAAACCAAGTGTACAAATTGCAAAATAATGTCCTCTTAAACCTAAAATTGAATATCCAATTAATCCTGCAACAATTGTTGGAACTATTGCGGCAACTACAAGTCCAACTGCCATTCCTTGAAAAAACTGAGCAGGTGTATGAACAAATGTTTTTTCACCGCCACTTTCAGTCCATTCAGCCAAAGGAAAAAACATTCCAACCTGAACAGAGGCACAAAGATACATTCCAAGACCATAAAATAGAATATTACCAAATGAGTTATATCCCATCTCTCCCCCTTGAATATTCCATGTCGTTGATAAAACAATTAAAACACAAAGTATGGATAATTGAACTTTAAAGGCTGGAAAAACAAATGGAGCAGCTATTCCAAAAACTAAAACTATTAAATATAAAATTAAATTTTTCTTGTTCATTAAAAATCCATTGCTTTAGTTGAACCATCAGACATTTCAAATTCTGCTTTATTTTTAGAAATTAATTTTACAGATTTAAAACCATCGATTTCTTGAATGAATTGGTTTAGTTTTTTTCTTTCCTTTTTACTCATCTTCATGCCTGGTGCGTTTACACCAACATCAATTATTACTTCAGCGCCACTTGCAAAAGCTTTTATATAAGTAGGCACAGCTTTGCATTTTCCTGTCATAGCCTCTGTTACCCAAATAGGTTTTGTAATACTTAAACTTTTTAATAATTCAGCAAATTCATCTACCCAAAATTCTTTGTCACATTTTCCTTCAGGTGGTGTGATGTGGTGAATATTAGCAATATCAAAATGGTCTTTTATTTTAGGTAATGCAGATTTCCAAAATTTTTTATTTTCTGGAGACATTCCGGCTGCACCTGCCATTACTATGACTGCATTTTTTTGTTTTTCTCTGATCAGTTTTGAAGAAAAATTAAAAATTTCTACAAATTCATCTTCCGTACCTTTAAAAAACATTTTAAATTCTGGTTCGTTCATTATTTCCCAATGAATAATTGGCTTTGTAAGACCAGGCATATCATTGCTTCCATCTCCATCATATCGATCTACTAAATTTAAAAGAAAAGTCTTATAATTTTCCATTGAACACGGTTTACTTAAATATTTAGAAAAATGTTTTCCAAATGGACTTCGGGCCTTTTTTCTTTTACATGATTTTTGCTCCCAATTAGCGTAAGGCCATATAGTGGCTAAAATTTTTTGATTATGGTTTTGTGCGTACACAACATATTCATCTACTTCTTGCCAAGAAAAATTTCCTTGTTCTTTTTCAATTTTGTTCCAAACAAAGGGTCCTGGGTGAGGTCTAACCCATTGATTATCTTTACCTCTCATTTTTTCATCAAACATTTCAGTTAATTCTCCAAACCTTGATTCAGCAGATGCAGAGCCCCAAATCATAAATGCAAATAATGTTAATAGTATTTTTTTTGTCATTTTCGCCTCTTTTTTATTTTAAATATTCTCTTTTTCTAGAAAGCTTAAATCTTCTGTACACTAAAATTAAAACAAGTAATAAGAAGACCGAACCAATTCTAAATTCTGTCCCTAAAATATAGTCAGCAAATTCCTCAAAAACACCTAAACCCATACCTGATAATGCTACGCCTGGTAGATTTCCTAAACCTGCAACAATTACGATCATGAATGATCTAATTGTGTAAGGTAAGCCCATATAAGGATGTATTGTAAATGTTATTGATATTAAAGCTCCAGCAACACCACAAAGAGCTGCATTTATTCCAAAAGTTGCTGCATAAACTTTCTCTGTATCAACACCTAAAATCTTTGCTGCTCTTGCATTTTGAGCTGTTGCTCTTATTGCACGTCCTAACTTTGATTTTTTCATATAAATTACCAAACAAATCGCAAATACAATACTTACTGCAGCAGAAAATATTTTCGAATTTGGTAAAACAACATTGCTATCAAATAAAAAAGTTGTTCCATAACCTGAATTAGCTAAAACAACGTCTGCACCAAATGCAAAATTCATTAATTGCATAAAAAGAATGCTTATTCCAAATGTCGCTAAAATTGATATGAATAAATCTCTATCAACAACTTTATTTATAACTAATTTATAAATTCCAATACCAATAAAATACATAATTATTGGAGATACAATAATTCCCCATGCTGGGTGAATTCCATAAAGATACATAAAGTAAGCAATGTATCCACCAAGTATAACAAGATCACCTTGGGCAATATTTATAATGTTCATTACTCCCCATTGAAGAGCCATGCCGTAAGCAATCAAAGCAAATAATACACCTAAAAGAATTCCGTCCAAGCAAGCTTGAATAGTTATCATCGGATATTGGAAAACCATAAAATCCATAATTTGCCCTTAAAAAAAAATACCCCCTAGAGTTTAGGGGGTATTTATAGATTAGTTATTATCTTTCAGACCACTTAGGTACTGGGTGAATTAACTTAGCAGAAGCCCACTTAAGTGGAGCAACAACTTTGTTTTCACATTTTCCAGAGCTATCACAAATAACTTGGAACAATACCATTGGTTTAGAAACGTTTTGACCACCTGGAGCAAATTTTATGTTTCCATAAAAAGTTTGCATATCAGTAGCGGCTAGAGCGTCTCTTACTTTCTTTTGATCGAAAGAATTTGCTCTTTCAAAAGCATCTTTAAAAACCAATAGAGCGGCTGAAGATTCAGCAGCTTGATACGGCGGCGCATATCCAAACATTTTAGTAAAGTCTGCATCATACGTCATTCCATCTTTAAACCACTTGTCTTTGTAAGTTAAAGTTTTATGCCATTGAGAAGCACATAAAGCGTACTGAGCATTTTTACCATGTTGCTTAGATAGTTTTGCAGCATCACAGTGTGTCATTGCAAGCATTGGAACATCAACTTTCATCTCAGAAATTTGTCTGATAGCAGTCAAAGCTCCTTTTGTGTGACCTGATACTACAAGCACATCTGGCTTCATTTGTTTTACTTTAACTAAAGTTGCAGCCATATCATTAAGTTCTTTTGGTAGTTTGTCGTCAATTATGATTTCAGATCCTGTGTCTTTAGCGGCATCTAAAATACCTAATCTAACATCTTGAGAAAAAGCGTCTTGTTCAAAAGCTTGTGCAATTTTAACACCTTTTCCACCATTTAATTCAACTGCAGTTCTAATAGCTACGTCTAGATATAAATTTGCTGGTGCTAACACTGCAAATAAATATTTGTATCCTTTAGTAAATAAAGATCTAGATGCACCATTAGCTTCCACCATTGGTACTCCATACTTTTCAGTAACTGGAGCCATAGCTTTAGTTAGTCCAGAACTGTAAGGTCCAAGCATAAATTCAACTTTATCTTGGCTTATTAATCTTTCTGCAAGTTGAGCTGCTCTCTTAGGATTTGACTCATCGTCATAGTAAATGATGTCAAATTTATAAGTTTTTCCACCAACTTTAATTCCACCCATACTGTTAATTCTCTCAACAGCCATGTTGTAACCGTTTTGAGTATGAACACCATTAGATGAATATTTTCCTGTTAATGAAACAGCAGCACCTAAAACAATTTTATCTCCAACAACTTTTGCAAAAGATACAACTGAAGTTGATAATAAAAGTGCAATTGCAGAAACAAATGTAATTATAAAGTTTTTTAGTTTCATTTATTCCCCTTTAATTAATTAATTAATGTCTTATTTAACTAAGAAATTAATTTTTTTGCAAGTTCATGTAACAATTTATGTGAAACTAATAATGTTGAGTTACAGCTATAATTATAGCAATAATAATTAATACACACGCTGAAATTGAATTAATGACTTTTGGATTTGCTTTTATCCAAATAATTAATTTGTTTGCAAGAACTGCATATCCAATTAAAGAAACAAAATCTAACACCATGTAAGTAATTATTAAAATAATAAATTGAATAATATAATTTGAAGTAAAATCAATAAATTGCGGAAATATTAGTGGAAAAAACATCCAAGCTTTTGGACTTGTTCCTGCTACTAAGAAGCCATCCTTAAAAAAAGAAAAAATACTTTTTCCTTGTTGTTGATTTGAATTTATATCTTTTGGTTTACTTTTGTAAATATCATAAGCCAAGTAAACTAAATAAATAATTCCAATCCATTTAAATATATTTAAAAAATCTGGATTATCAGAAAAAAAAGATCCAAGAACAAAAATAACTAAAGTTCCTTGAATAAAATTTGCAGTTATATCTCCTAAAGCTGTCCAAATACAACTTTTAACACCATAATTCATGGAGTAAGAGATAATTACAATTCTCGGTGTTCCAGGAGTAATAAATAAAAAAAGTATAATCTGTAAAAAAAGAAAATATTCGAGTGGAAACATCTAGGAGATAGTCCTAATAAAACCGGGAGCTAAAGATGGTTAAATAGGACTATCTTGTCATATATATCATGGCCCTATAAAAATTGCATTAATCATTTTCTTAAAATTTGCTGGATTTTTTAAAAATTTTATAGGGCAATATTAGAGTGGTCTAAATTGGCCCTGATACTGCTATAGAAAAAAAACAAAAAAATAGCTATATATGAAATTATGAAAAATATCACCATGTACACTGGCCCAATGTGTAATTTTTGTGAAGCAGCAAAAAGACTTTTTGCAAGAAACAATCTTTCCTTTAAAGAAGTTGATGTATCAACAGAAGACGGTCTTAGAGATGAAATGACAAAAAAAGCTAATGGAAAAAAAACTATTCCACAAATATTTTTTGATGATTATCATGTTGGTGGTTATACAGAATTAAGAGCTTTAGAAAAAAATGGAGATTTAGAAAAACTTCTTAAATAATTAATTAATTGTTATAGTAACAGCTGTAGCTTTCAAGTCTGCAGCATTGGCTGAAAAAATCCCAACAAAAAAACTGATTATTAAAATTATAAAGCTTCTTATCAAAAAATCCCCCGCAATATTTATTTTTTTATTAATTTAAATACTAAACAAGCGCCATTATTACAATATCTTTTTCCAGTTGGTTTTGGCCCATCTTCAAAAATATGTCCATGATGACCGCCGCATTTTTTACAGTGATACTCGATTCTTTCATATCCCAATAAAAAATCCTTTTTTACTTCAAAAACATCTGGCAATGATTGAAAAAATGAAGGCCATCCAGACCCACTTTCATATTTTTTGTCAGAATCAAAAAGTTTAGTATCGCAGTTTACACAGTGATATGCCCCTTCACGTTTTTCATAGTTTAAATCGCTTGAACCTGGTGCTTCCGTTTCTTCTTCAAACAATATCGACTTTTGCTGTTCTGTTAATTTAATGTTTTTATCTTTCATGATTTATCAATAACTCTAATTGGTTTTCCTGAAACACAAGCTTCAAGATTTTCAATCATTTGAGTATAAAAAGTAGAATAATTTTCAGCCGTAACATATCCTATATGAGGTAGCAAAAGTGCATTTGGCAAAAATCTTAATTTGTGACTAGCTGGTAGCGGTTCTTTTTCATAAACATCTAGTCCTGCTCCCGCTATTTCATTTGTTGATAATGCTATTATTAAATCATCTTCATTAACTATTGGACCTCGAGATGTATTGATCAAATAGGCTGTTTTTTTCATAAGATCAAACTCTTTTAGCTTAATACAATCCTTATATCTTTCACCGCCTTGAACATGTATTGAAATAAAATCAGAATTTTGAATAAGGTCTTCTTTGCTTACAGGTAAAACTTCTAGTTCTTTACATTTGTTAAGGTCTAAATTTTCACTCCATGCCATAACTTGCATACCAAAAACTTTTGCAATTTTTGACACCTGCGAACCTATTTTTCCTAATCCAATTAGACCTAATATCTTTCCTTTTAACTCAACTCCAACTGTTGTTTGCCAGTAACCTTGAAACATATTATCGATTTCAGATTTAATATTTCTTGCAAGCCCTAAGATTAAAGCCCAAGTTAGTTCACAAGCAGGATTTGAGTTTATATCTGTGCCTGAAACAATTATATTTTTTTTTTTAGCCGCAACAAAGTCTATTGAATTATTTCTCATTCCGCTGGTTATTATAAATTTTAAATTTTTAAGACCGTTTATTAGATTTTCAGTAATTTTTGTTCTTTCTCTCATTATAAGAAGTGCTTCAAAATCTTTTAGTTGTTTAATTACATCTTCCTCATTTTCAAACGGTTCATTAAAAACTTTTATCTCATACTTTCCCGATAATTTTTTTAAATCTACAAAATTTTGAGAAATATTTTGATAATCGTCTAAAATAGCAACTTTAAGCATTTACAACTTTTTTATTTGATAAGGTTATTCCAGCAACAATAAATATTGCTCCTAGAAAATGATAAAACATAAATTTCTCTCCAAAAATAATCATTGCCATTATGGCTCCAAAAATAGGCATCAAGTGCAAAAATGCTCCAGCCCTATTCGCTCCAATTAAAGCTATGCCTTTAATCCAGAAAAAAAATGATGCAAGCCCTGGAAACAAAACAACGTAAGTTAAAGTTAAGTAAAATGGTTTTCCAAGTTTAATTGTATTACCTAAGTTCATTTCAATAAAATAAATAGGAATTAAAAATATTAATCCAGTAATTATTACTACTTGAAGTAAAGAAATTTGAGAAATTTCATATTTTCTTTTTTTTAATAATGCAGAATAAAGTGCCCAAGAAAACATTGCTATAACCATTGTTAAATCGCCTTTGTTAAAATCCAAGTTTTTTATTAATTCTAAGTCTGCTTTTGTAATAATAAAAACAACCCCGGTTAAAGAAAGTGCAACTCCAATAATTTGAAAGATATTTGTTCTTTCAATATTTAAAATGGATGAAATAAAAATAATCCAGACTGGTATTGTCGATATCATTAATACTCCACTGATTACTTGAGTGTAATATAAAGAATAATAAACAATTGAATTAAATATGGTGATACTAGTAATACCTAAAATTATAAAAAAACCTATATTATCAAAAATATAATTTTTTTTATTTATAAGTTCTTTAATTGTGAATGGCATTAAAATCAAACCTGCAAAAAACCATCTAAAAAAATTTAATGAAAAAGGAGGAATCTCATACATACTTGCTGCTTTTCCAACTATGAAATTACCAGACCAAAAAATAGTAGTTAATATAAGCAATATATAGGCGGTCGAGTTTTTAGATTTATCTTTGTCCATTTTATTTTATTCTCATTCTTTTTCCGAAAGGATCAAACAATGCTTCGGTGGATACTATTCCATCAAAAAACTTTCGTCCAATATCAATTGAGACTCTTGCATCATTCTTTCTTGCCTCTTCTTCATTTATATCTGCAATAGCTATTGGAGCTCCTATTCTGTAACCAAATGCCGCTGAAGTGGTTCTTCCAACAATTTTTTTATTAAAATATATAGGCTCATTACCGATCGGAAATGCATTAGGATCCTCAAATTTAATTAATACAATACGATTTTCTGTTTTTTTATTATAATTATTTTCTAAGGCTTTTTTTCCAATAAAATTAGTATTCCAAGCAATAGCAAAATCTAAACCTACTTCCAAAGGACTAATGTCCGTATCTAGTTCATGCCCATATGCAAGAAACTTCTTCTCTATTCGCATTGATGTTTGAGCAAATAGACCCGAGGGCTTTGCGCCAGCTTCTAAAAATATTTCATAAATTGATTGTGCGTGATCTTTGTGGCAAGTGATTTCCCAGCCAGCTTCACCAACATAACTTAATCTAGCAGCATCCACTTCTTTTCCAGCAATGCTAGTTCTTATAAAATTAAAATATTTAAGTTCATTTAATTCTTTTGCACCAATTTTGTTTGCTATTTTTAATGTATTTGGACCCATTAATCCTATAACTGCAAAATCTTCTGTTCGATCACTTAGTTTAACATTTTCATCTTCTAAATTTCTTAGCAACCACGACATATCTCTACGAACCGATGTTGTTCCTACATATAATCTATAATGATTTTCTGATAAACGAATTGCTGTCAAATCGCTTTCTATACATCCTAGTTTGTTTAACATAGATGTATAAATTACCTTTCCTGGTAAACAATTCATTTGATTAGCACATATTTTATTTAAAAATTTACAAGCATCCTTTCCTTCAACTTCAATTTTTCCAAAAGTAGATTGGTCAAAAATAGCTGCATCTTTGTTTGTTTGATTAACTTCTTTGCCTACTTGCTCATACCAAGAAGGTTTTCCGAAAGTTAAGCTTGGATCACCTGAGCTATTAAAATATAAAGGTCTTTCCCAGCCATAAAATTGACCATACTGCGCTTTTGATTTAGTCCATTGTTTTTGGAGAGGCAAATTTCGAAGGCTTCGTGATGATTTCCATTGTCTGCCAGGAAAGCTTATCTCGTAATGTTTGCCAAGAACTTCGGGCACTCTATTAGCTAGAGCTTCAACAGAATTAAAACAATCAGCAAACCTTTTAGGGTCTGCTTCGTTTAAATCTTTTGGGGTTGAGCCATTTTGTATGCAGTATGCAAGAGCCATCCCTGCTCCTCCCCCTGTAGCTACACCAATTGAATTCATTCCACATCCTAAAAATAATCCCTTAGTATCTGCTGTTTCACCAAGTAAAAAAGATCCATCAGCGGTAAAACTTTCTGGGCCGTTAAGAAGCATTTTAACTTCAGCTTTTTCAAGTGCAGGAAGACGATGCATTGCATTAACCATCATTGGTTCAAAATGATCCCAATCTTCAGGTAATAACTGAAAACTAAAATCAGATCCTAAGCGACTAGGATCAATAGCTTTTCCAAGTGGTTCAAAACATCCTACTAAAATTCCACCACTATCATCACGAATATAAAGATGACCATCATGATCGGAAAGTGTTGGTAAATTTCCCGATATTCCTTCTATTGGTTTGGTTAAAAGATAAAAATGTTCACAGGGCCAAAGTGGTATTTGTGTTCCAGTTTTTAATCCTATTTCTCTACTCCAAAGACCAGCACAAAGTGCTATTGCATCACAAGAAATATTACCTAATGTAGTTTCAACTCCTACAACTTTTTTTCCCTTAGTTAAAATAGCTTTTACAACGGTATCTTCAAAAATTTTTGTACCTTTAGCTTTTGCACCTTTTATTAAAGCCGCACATAAATCTGAAGGACTAACTCGTCCATCATCAGGAGACCAAACTGCACCCATAACATCTTCATTATTCATAAGTGGCCACCGTTCTTTTGCTTCTTCTTTTGAAACAGACTCCGCTCTAAGGCCAAATAAATGAGCTAAACTTTCTTGTCTTTTTATATGC
>CACAMG010000021.1 GCA_902533585.1 uncultured Pelagibacteraceae bacterium | reverse complement strand
TTTCATAGTTCTTTGGATAAATTCTCTACATCAATTAAATATTCAAATTTCCTAAAAAAATCTTCAAAATTGTTTGAATTTTTTACTTTTACAGCGCAACGCATTTTCGCCGATCTGGAAGAAATATTTTCCTTTAACTCTTTTTCACTTGGTATTAGATGTTTTTTTTTAAATAAATTAAATAATTTTTCAGCTTGTATGTTATCGGGCAAATATCTTGAAGAATTTTTTTTTTGGGAATAATTTTTAAAAAAAAATTTAACAATCTTATCTTCTATTGAATGGAATGTTATTACAATAATCATTCCGCCTATTGGCAAAATTTTAAAACTATTAATTAGCCCATACATTAATTCGCTTATTTCTTTATTTACAAAAATTCTTAATGCTTGAAAAACTTTTGTAGAATTGTGTATTTTTGTTTTTTTTCCTTTTTTTATGATTTCTATAATTTTAACTAAATCTTGAGTTCTTATTTTGCTATTTTTTCTTCTAAAACTAATTTTTTTAGCTATTAGTTTGGATTTTGTCTCTTCGCCAAAATATCTTAAGATTTTTTCTATATTTTGCTCACTTAGTTTATTTACTACGTCTGTTGCGGAAAAATCATTTAATCCCATTTGCATATTTAAATCACCAGTGCTACTAAAGGATAACCCTTTATTAGGATCTTTCATTTGATTAAGCGAATATCCCAAATCAAATATTATCGCTCTAAGATTTTCTTTGTTTATTTTTAAGTCATTTATTTGACTAAATTTTATATTCTCAAAAACAAATCTATTTTTATATTTTTTTTTAACTTTTATTGCTTCAATTAAACTTTCTTTATCTCTATCAATCGCAAGTACTTTATTTTTTGAATTTTTTAAAATTTCTTTTGAGTATCCACCTTGTCCAAATGTACAATCAATAAACGTGCCACCATAAAGAGGGGAAATAATGCTGATTAATTCATTTAGCATCACTGGAAAATGTTTTTTTTCCAGTTTTATGGTGGCACTCATTTATTTTTTTGAAGACCATTAATTTTTCTGTCTTCTCAAAAATGCGGGTATCTCTAATTCATCTTCTTCAGAATTTTCTGTATTTTTAAAAGAAATGAATTCATCTTCTGAGTTTTCATTATTCTCTGAATTAAACAAACCAGGTTCTTCTTCTTGTTGTTCAATACCAAAATTTTCTAATCCATTGGAATCTGTATTATCATTTTCGCTGAACTTAATTTCATTATCACCATCTTGGTGGTCTGCTTCTTCAAAGGTCGCAGAACTTAAATCAGAACTATCTTGTTCAGAAAAATCACTTGTTTCAACTAACGATTGCTCTTCCACTTCATTTTCTAATTTTAATGCAGTAGCACCTTCTGTTATTGGCGAAGACATAGTTTTTGAAAAATTAAATGATTGCGATGATCCCAATTGTGAAAAGTCAGAATAACCTGGATTTCTATTTTGAATTCTATGGACCATATTGATAACTGATTTTGATTCTGGTTGCTGACCATCTAAAGCGGTCGCTACTATTGAAACACGAATCTTGCCTTCTAAATTAGGATCAATTATTGATCCATTTATTATTTCAGCATCTGAATCTACTTCAGCTCTTACTTTGTTAACAATTTGATCTACTTCAAAGAGAGTTAGATCTTCTCCACCGGTTATATTGATTAATAAACCTTTGGCACCTCTTAGTGTATAGTCATCTATTAATGGATTGTTAAGAGCCATGTCAGTTGCTTTGTCAGCTCTACCTTCGCCATCAGCTTCACCAGTTCCCATCATTGCTTTACCCATTGAGCTCATAACTGTTTCAACATCAGCAAAATCTAAGTTAACCAATCCATCTTTTACCATTAGATCTGTTACACTTTGAACTCCATGTCTTAGGACGCTGTTGGATAATTGAAATGATTCCTTATATGTGGTTTTCTCATTTGCAATTTTAAATAAATTTTGATTTGGTATAACAATTATTGTGTCCACATGTTTTCTCAATTCTTCTAGGCCTTGTTGAGCTCTTTTCATTCTAGAAGATGCTTCATATAAAAAAGGCAAAGTAACAACGCCTATTGTAAGAATATTTAATTCCTTTGAAGCTCTTGCAATAACATGAGCGGCTCCTGTACCTGTGCCACCACCCATTCCAGCGGTAATAAAAACCATATTTGCACCTTTAAGCAAATCAATTATATCGTTTAAAGATTCATTTGCCGCTGCCATTCCAATTTCATGTTTTGCTCCAGCGCCAAGACCTTTTGTAACATTCATTCCTATCTGAATTCTTGTTTGTGCCTTGCTTGTTTTTAAATCCTGAGCATCAGTATTAACCGCAACAAACTCTACTCCTTCAACTCCAGCATCAATCATTTCATTGATTGCATTTCCTCCAGCACCGCCCACTCCAAGAACTAATATTCTTGGCTTCAATTCTTTTATGTCCGGCGTTTTAAAATTAATTGTCATTTATCCCCTCCCTTTTTTAGTTATTAAGTTGTTTATCCCATTTAAGACTACTTCTATAAATGTTTGATTTTCTTTTAGCTGTTGCCCTAAATTTCTCGAATATTGTTGGTTCCCAAATTTGAAAGGTTTTACCTTGGCCAACAAATAACATGCTATTTTTAATTTTCGCATGTTTTAATAATTTTGATGTTAATAAAATTCTTCCTTCACTATCAAATTGCAGATTTGTACTTTCTGATAATATAGATGTTGCAAAATAATCTTTTTTTTCTTCAAATGGATTTAATGAATCTATCGCATTAGAAATTTTTTCAATCCTATCTTGTGGCCATGCTTCTATGCATTGATTATTAAAAGAAGGGTAACAAATTACACCATTGTAACCTAAATTTGACAAATATGATCTAAAAGAAGCCGGCACAGAAACCCTTCCCTTTTTGTCCAGTTTGTTTTCGTAAGTCGATAAAAACATAGCTCATAAATATAACCCATATTTGGGTTTTCATGGGATATTATGGGTTTTATTTACAACCGTCAATACTTATATTTTATAAAAAATTCTTAATTTCTAAGAACAAATATGAAACACTTTTAATGATTTTTTTTAAATATATGAGTGCCAGATAAACTGTAAGCCGGGTTCTGTCTTCTAAACCTATCATTTGTCTAGGCCTTAAATCACTTTAAGGCTCAAGCAACTAACCCCGATGACTAGCCAAAGACTGCTTTTAGTTATTTCTAACAATGTCATCTCTACTTAGTTTTGCTCTCGGTGGGGTTTTCCATGCGCTGATTGTTGCCAATACAGCCGGTGTGCTCTTACCACACCTTTTCACCCTTGCCTTGATAAGGCGGTTTATTTTCTGTGGCACTGTCCCTGGGGTTTCCCCCGCCAGTTGTTAACTGGCACCGTGTCTTTGTAGAGCCCGGACTTTCCTCTTTAAAACTAATTAAAGCGATAAGTCATTTATCTGGCATTATCAAAATATTATTAAATTAGTTTTTTTCAAGGTAAATTAAACCTATAATTTACTTAGTTTTTTGGCTATTAGAAAACACTCTTGATCAATTTTTCCATTTACTAATTCAGGCCTGAATCTTCTTTGAAATGCCTTTAATAAGTTTGTTTTCTGTTTTTTTGAGAGTTTATTTGTAAAATAACCAAACTTTCTTAAATACTTATAAAATTTATTTTCATAATTACGATCAATCTTTGTTTTTCTAGCTTTTATTAATATTTTTTTTTGCAAGTTATGCCAAATGCCTACCCCTTTTTTTGCTAAATATTGCCAAGGAAATTTTTCACCTGGGTCTTTTTTTCTATTAAAAGCTATATCTGAATGTCCCAAAATATTTTTTCTTTTAATTGAGAATTTTTTTATGAGAAATCTAGAAAGTTTTATTAAATTAGATATTTGTTTTTTTGAAAATTTTTGATAGCCAAATTGGTGACCCTTATTAACAATTTCAATGCCAATTGAATTTTTGTTTAAAGATCTAAAATTTTTCCAGCGTGACTTTCCTGCGTGCCATGAAATATATAAATCAGGAACTAAACAAATTATTTGTCCATTTCTTTTAATAAAATAGTTTGAGCTTACTTTTGATTTAACATTAGTTAGCCAATTTATTGCCTTAGTTTCGCTCCTCATTCCGGTGTAATGATAAACAATAAATTTTATGTTTTTCTTAATTCGCCTTATACTAGAAAAATTTGGAGAGTAATTTGATGTGATTTTTTGGGACATATATGAACTTTTATCATACAAAATACTCATTTACATTTATAAAGGATACAAATATACAAAAACTAGGATAGCTAGAAATATGAAGAAAATACTTTGTTTAACTATTTTAGGCTTTTTTCTTTCAGTAAGCTCATTTGCAGATACTGATGGTAAGATTGATATGTCAAAAAAATCAACTGAAGAAGTAAAGGACTGTTTTGAAGGTCTGAACAGAGGAATTTTTGCTTTTAACCAAGCATTGGATAAAGCAATAATTGAACCACTGGCAAAAGGTTATCGAAAACTTCCATCTCCAGTAAGAACTGGTACTAGTAATTTTGTAAGTAATTTGTCAAATCTTGTAACAGTTCCAAATAATATTTTACAAGGAGATTTTTCTATTGCTGGAAAAAATACTATGAGGTTTGCAGTAAATACGTCTATAGGAATTTTGGGGTTGTTCGATCCAGCCTCTAGTCTTGGTTTAAATAGTTACGAAAAAGAAGATTATGGACAAACTCTTGGAAGATGGGGAGCAGGCGAAGGTTGCTATTTAGTTTTACCTATACTTGGTCCTTCAACTGCTAGGGATACTTTGGGTTCATTCACAACATTCATGGGTGGAGATCCTTGGTACAATATTACTGTTAAAAAAGACACTCACTATGTTGAAGATTTTGATTATTATGCTTCTAGAGGTGCTTCTGGAGTGGACTTTAGAGCAAAAAATATTGAATCATTTGAAAATTTAGAAAAAAATTCAATTGACTTTTATGCTTCAGTAAAAAGTCTTTACTTACAAGACAGACGTAAAAAAATTCTTAATTCTGATGACATTACAGAAACTTTGGATGATAGCGACTGGGAAGAAATCGAAACAAACTAAATTCATATAAATATCAATGTTAGTAAAAAAAATTACAAAAGTAATTATTACATTTACAATTTTTTTATTTTTTGTTCAAAATTCTAATGCACAAACTCCAAAAGACTTTGTAACTGAAATAACAAGTAGTGCTTCAAAAATTTTAATAAAAAATCTGGATAAAAATACTAAAATCCAGCAATTGAGGAACTTGGCTGAAAAAGCCGTAGATATAAAAGGTGTTGGACGTTATTCACTGGGAAAACATAGAAAAAATATTACTGAAGAACAATTAACAGAATATGAAAAATTATTTAAAGAATATTTTTTGAAAAGCTTTTCTAGTAGATTGTCGGAATATACCGATCCAAAAATTAATGTTATAGGTCAAGATATCTTAAATGAAAAATATACAATGGTATCTTCAATTTTGGTAGCAGATGAAAAAAGGCCCGAAGTAAATATTAAGTGGAGAGTTTATACTAAAAATCCAACAAAACCTCTAATTAGAGATGTAATTATAGAAGGCTTAAGTCTAGCAAGAACACAAAGGGAAGAATTTAACTCTGTAATCCAAAGCAACGATGGAAATATAGAGGCATTGTTTGATAATTTAAGAAAATTTATAAAATAATTTAGCTAATACATAGTTTATAAATTAAATTTAATGTAGAATTTCATTACAGAAATGCAAAAAAAAAATCTTACAGCTGAAGAATTTTTTTCTCTCGCTATTGAAAATCATAAAAAAAATGAATTTGTTGTCGCAAAAAAATATTATGAAGAAGTATTGAAAACACACAATAATCATTTTCAAACACACAATAATCTTGGTTTAGTTTTTAAAGAATTAAATCAATTAAATAATGCAATTAAATGTTTTAAAAAAGCGATAGAAATAGAACCAGCATATGTAGTAGGAATCAATAACTTGGCACAAACTCTACAAGAAACTAATCATTTAAAAGAGTCGGCAGAATACTATGAAAAATCAATGCATTTAAATCCTAATAAAAAGGAAACTTTTGAAGGTTACAGCAAAACATTATTTAAACTTGATCAACATTTAAATGCTCTAAAATTTATTAATAAAGCTAATGGCTATATTAGATTCACACAAAAAACCTATAAAATTAGTTGAATATTAAATGAAAAGAATAGATATCAATTTAAAACAAACTCATTTTATAGGCTGTTGGAATTTAGAAAATAAAGATTTATGTAATGAAATAATAAATTTTTTCGATGACAATAAAGACCTACATCACCAAGGTCAGAGTGGAATGGGAAAAAATTTAAAAATTAAAAATTCAATTGATATGACTGTTAAACCAAATGAGTTAAAAATACAAAAGTATAAAATATTAGAAAAATATATAGGAGAACTGCATAAATGTTATTTGGATTATTTAAAACAGTGGTCATTTTTACAATCTATGCTTAAAGATATAGATATTGGGCAGTTTAATATTCAAAAATATAATCCAGGTGGTCATTTTTCTGGAATACACAGCGAAAGAACGTCTCTAACTACTTTACATAGATTGTTTGCATGGATGACATATTTAAATAACGTAGAAGATGGTGGTGAAACAAGCTTTGTTCATTATGGAATTAAAATTAAACCTGAAGTCGGCAAAACTTTAATTTGGCCTGCTGAATGGACGCATGCACATACAGGTGAACTTGTAAAAAGTGGCACAAAATACATAGTAACTGGATGGATGCATTTTCCATCTCATGAAAAAAATATTTAATTATTATTGAGTTGGTGGGCCCGCCAGGACTCGAACCTGGGACCAATACATTATGAGTGTACTGCTCTAACCAACTGAGCTACAGGCCCAAATTAGATATTTAATTATATCATTTTCAGCAAGTTATCAATTAAAGATAAATTTCAAATGGTGGGCCGTGTTGGTTACGCTCCAACTACCCCTGCAATGTCAATGCAGTACTCTACTATTGAGCTAACGGCCCAATTAACTTTCTAAGAAACTTTTTAACTGCTTAGATCTGCTAGGATGTTTAAGTTTTCTAAGTGCTTTAGCTTCAATTTGTCTTATTCTTTCTCTTGTAACTGAAAACTGAAGTCCCACTTCTTCTAAAGTGTGATCTGTATTCATTCCAACTCCAAACCTCATTCTTAAAACTCTTTCTTCTCTTGGAGTCAAAGTCGATAATATTTTTGTAGTAGCTTCACTCAAATTTGATTTAATGGCCTGTTCCAAAGGAGCTAAAGCTTTTGTATCTTCTATAAAATCACCTAGGCTACTATCTTCTTCATCACCAACTGGTTTTTCTAATGAAACAGGTTCTTTAGAAATTTTTAAAACTTTTCTTACTTTTTCTAAAGGCATTCTTAACTTCTTGGCTAGCTCTTCTGGTGTTGCTTCCCTTCCAAATTCACTAAGTATTAATCTTTGTGTTCTAACTATTTTGTTTATTGTCTCAATCATATGTACTGGAATTCTTATAGTTCTTGCTTGGTCTGCTATAGATCTAGTAATTGCTTGTCTTATCCACCATGTTGCATAAGTAGAAAATTTGTATCCTCTTCTATACTCAAATTTATCAACTGCTTTCATTAATCCAATATTTCCTTCTTGAATAAGATCTAAAAATTGTAAACCCCTATTTGTATATTTTTTTGCTATTGAAATTACTAAACGTAAATTAGCTTCAACCATTTCTTTTTTTGCAATTCTTGATTCTTTTTCTCCCTTTTGAATTCTGCTTACCAAAAGTTTGAAATCAGTAACAGAAATTCCAAGTTTTAAACTAATTTCTACTAATTTTTCTCTTATTTTTTTAAATTCATTTTTATTTTTCTGAAAAAATTTTTTCCACACTTCGTTAGTTCCTAGAAAGTTTTTTAGATTTGGATTTATTTCATTCCCAACATAAAATTTAATAAATTCATCTCTAGTAACTTTGCCATCTATTGCGAGTCTTAATAAATTGCCCTCTAAGGAAATAATTCTTTTGTTTTCATCATAATGTTTTTGAACCAATTCTTCTAATACTGAAGGTGATAATTGTAGAGATTTTATATTTTTAAGAATGGTTTCTACAATCTTTTTATAATTTTTTTCTTTTAAATTAGAAAAAGAATTGGAATTTAAAATACAATCAAGTTTTTCTTTCTGATATTTTATTAATTTATTATACTCTTTCGTTAGTTTGTTAACAGTTTGTAAAACTTTGGGTTTAATTTCGCTTTCCATCGCAGCAAGAGTGGGATTAAACTCATCGTCATCAGTTGTATCGGCTGTATTGTCTTCTGTGTTTTCTTTTTTTAAATTGTCTTCTGTCTTTTTTTGTTTTGCACTTGGGCCAGTTTCTTCATCTTCCATATAATTTGTATCAATATCAATAATTTCTCTAACCAAAATTTCATCGTTATTAAGTTTTGTATTCCATCCAAAAAATTGTTGCGCTGTAATTGGGCTTTGAGAAAGTGCATTTAACATAACATCTTTTCCTGCTTCTATACGCTTTGCAATTGCAATCTCTCCCTCTCGAGAAAGGAGCTCTACACCTCCCATTTCCCTTAGGTACATTCTAATTGGATCATCACTTTTCTCGATGGCTTTACCTTCGTCTTTTGAAGATGATTCTTTTTTTCTTAAAACTTTATAGTCTGATTTTTTTTCTACTAAGGTTATTTTTTCATTTAGTATATGAATAAAAGCTTGTTCAAGATTTTGTCCAGACAAATTTCTTTTTCCAAGGGATTTATTTAGCTCTTCATGAGTTATAAACCCTCTATGGATACCTCTGCCCATAAGTCTTGCAAATGATTTAGTAATTATACGTTCCACAATAAAAAGTTTGGAAGATTTATATAATGTTAATTATAAAAAAATCTACTTCTAATATTAGATGATTTAGTTGATTTTTTGCATTTTTTTTAACTCTCTAATTTCATTAAAAGTACTTTCGCTTAAATCCCTAGAAAATTTCGATTCTAACTCCTCTATTCTAAACTCTAGTTCATAATTTTTTAAATCTTTAACAATTTCATCTAGTAGCTCTATTTTTTTTTCTCGATTATTCTGAATTTTATTTAAAATATGTTTTATTGATGAAAATTTATTTATTTTATCAATTAATTGTTTATCTACATCTAATTCACCCAATGAAAATTTTTCAGAATTTTTCATTTTGTTAATAATTAGTTCAAAAACCTGTTTATTTTCATTTGTAAATAATTTTACATTTTGGAATATATGTAAATATTCTTTAATGATTTCCAAGTTGTTAAGCAATAAATATAGAAATGAAAATTCTTTTAACTCTATTGGACTTAAAGATTTTGTTTCATTAAAATATTTTCTTGTAGATTTTAAAGTGTTTGCTTTATTAGAAAAAATTTTTTTATTATTAGAATATGGCGTAAACAAAGAAATTTTCTCCAAAAAAAACTCTAAAATATATTTTTTTATAAATTGATCTTTAATGCTGTTGGCAACAAATCTTAATTTTTTTTCTAATATCGCTAAGGAAGAAGGTGTATTTGAATGATCATTTTTATAGTGATTATAAATAAATTGATGAATAGAAACTTTATTTTCTTTTGAAAAATTTAAAAAAGAATTCTTACCATTTTTATTTACATAACTATCTGGATCTTCTTTGTCAGGTAAAAATAAAAATGAAATTTGTTTTTCAGGTTTTAATTCTTTTATAGAATTTTCAGCAGCTCTGACTGCTGCTTTATATCCGCTTTCATCTCCGTCATAACAAATTATCAAATCATCATAAAATTGATTTAAAATTGATATTTGTTTATCAGTTAGTGAAGTTCCAAGATTAGCAACTACATTCTTAACACCTTGACTACTCAAGCCAATAACGTCCATGTATCCTTCTACCAAATATATATATTCAATTTTGTTTGAAAATTTTCTTGCATAATCTAGGTTATATAAATTTGAACCTTTTTTAAAAAAAGGTGTTTCAGGTGAGTTTATATATTTTGCTGAATAGCTATTTTCTTTAATTGTCCTTCCACCTAGAGCAATTGGGTGTCCGGTAATGCTATTAATTGGAAAAATAATTCTATCTCTAAATCTTTCCACATATACCTTTTTTTTCTCATCAAAATAAAATAGCCCACTATCTGTTATATTTTTTTCACTAAACTTGGATTTAATTTTTTCATAAAAATTTGCATTGAAAGGAACAAAACCAATTTTAAAATTTAGGACATCTTCTTTGGATAATTTTCTTTTTTTTAAATATTCTCTTGCAAAATTAAAATCTTGGTTCTTTAAAAGTTCATTATGATAAAATTCTACATACATTTTGAATATCTCAGAATATTCGTTCCACTGTTTTTCTCTTTCTTCATCTTTTTTGGAAAATGTATAAGGCTGCATTCCTGCTAGGTTTGCTAAATACTTAACTGCTTCTCCAAATTTTAAGTTTTGAGTTTTCATAATAAAATCAAAAATATTTCCATGCTCAGTAGTACTAAAACAATGATAAAAACCTTTTTCATCATTAACAGTAAAAGATGGTGTTTTTTCAGTTTTAAATGGCGAAAGCCCTACAAACTCTTTTCCTCTTTTTTTAAGATTAATTGATTTTGAAACAACAGTTGAAACCTTTAGTCTAGTTTTGATTTCATCTAAATATTCTTTTGGGTATTTCATAAACTAAAATTATTTTCCTAATATCTCTTTTAACAATGATCCTGCCTTGGAGAAATCTAGAGTATCAGAATAATTTTTTTTTAACTCTCCCATTACCTTGCCCATATCTTTTATTGAGCTAGCTCCAAGTTTTTGTGCTACTTCAGAACATATTTTTTTTGTTTCTTCTTCGCTTAATTGTTTGGGCAAATAATCAGACAATATTTTATGTTCATTTTCTTCAATTCTTAATAAATCTTCTCTGCTATTTTTTTTATAAACATCAATTGATTCGGCTCTTTGTTTGATCATTTTTTTTAAAAGCTTTTTTATATCGTCATCATTTGTATCCTTTTTATTTGGACCTGATCTATTAGATATATCAAGATCCTTTATACCTGATAAAATTAACCTATAAGTTGATATTTTTGATTTATCTTTAGCTTTTAAAGCTTCATTATAATCCAAATTAATTTTATTTTTGAGGTCCATTAGTTTTATCCAATGTATAGAAAAAATTGTTTAAAAGAACAAATTGTATTTTAAAAAAAATATATTAGATCTGTTGCGAAAAAATGTGTTTTATTGTATTAACCTTTAACTCATGAGTTGTAATTGAACAAAAAGCAAAAAGTAAGCTCAACAAATTTTTCACATTTATCATCAGGCGTTTTAGTTCTTGAAAATAAAACAATATTTAAAGGTATTGGCATCGGTTATCAAGGAACAGCAACAGGAGAGGTTTGTTTCAATACTTCTTTGACGGGTTATCAAGAAATTATATCAGATCCATCTTACGCTGGACAAATTATTAATTTTACCTTCCCACATATTGGAAACGTTGGTACCAACAAAGAAGATCATGAGTCAGATAAGATTTGGACAAAAGGAGTTATTCTTAATACAGAAATAACTAATCCATCAAATTACAGATCATTAAAAAAACTAGATGCTTGGCTGAAAAAAAATAAAATTGTAGGCATCACAGGATTGGATACTAGAAGCTTAACTAATTTAATTAGAGATAAAGGTGCGCCTAAAGGCACAATTTCTAATAATAATAAAGGTATTTTTAATCTAAAAAAATTAACTAATAACTCTATTAAATGGCCTGGATTAAATGGCCTTGATTTAGCGAAA
The DNA here is from genome assembly GCA_902533585.1 of uncultured Pelagibacteraceae bacterium. Classification (GTDB taxonomy): domain Bacteria; phylum Pseudomonadota; class Alphaproteobacteria; order Pelagibacterales; family Pelagibacteraceae; genus Pelagibacter. Next base: position 1,514 of record CACAMG010000021.1, on the reverse strand, counting down.
ATAGTTACAACCAAAAAAAAATACATATGGCAAGGTTTTAAAACTTGGAAAAAAGAAAAAGGCTTTGAAAAAAACAAAAGAAAAAAATACAAAATTATTGCAATTGATTATGGAATTAAAAAAAATATTTTAAGATATTTTTCTAATTTTAACTGCCAAGTAATTGTTGTTCCATGCAAACTTGAAGCAGAAGAAATCATTAAATTAAAACCTGATGGCATTTTTTTATCAAATGGTCCTGGCGACCCTGCTGCAACTGGAAAATATGCAATAAATATAATTCAAAAATTAATTAAAACAAATACTCCAATATTTGGAATATGTCTTGGACACCAATTATTAGCTTTGGCACTCAAAGCAAAAACAAAAAAAATGAAATTGGGTCACAGAGGCGCCAATCACCCAATAAAAAATCTAATTAATAATAAGGTTGAGATAACAAGTCAAAATCATGGATTTGAAGTAGTAGAAGAAAGTTTACCAAAAAATGTTGAGGTGACTCATAAATCTTTATTTGATAACTGCATAGAAGGAATAAAATTAAAAAATAAACCTGTTTTTTCCGTTCAATATCATCCTGAGTCAAACCCCGGTCCTCAAGATAGTCATTATTTATTTAATCAATTTATTAACGAAGTAAAAAAAAATGCCAAAAAGAAAAGATATTAAAAAAATTTTAGTGGTAGGGGCTGGTCCAATAATTATTGGACAGGCTTGTGAATTTGATTATTCTGGCACTCAAGCATGTAAGGCATTAAAAGATGAAGGTTATAAAGTAATATTAATAAATTCAAATCCTGCAACAATTATGACTGACCCGGGTGTTGCAGACAAAACTTACATTGAGCCAATAACAATAGATATTTTAGAAAAAATTTTAGTAAAAGAAAGACCTGATGCAATTTTACCAACTATGGGAGGGCAAACTGCATTAAATTTAGCAATCAAAGCAGAAAAAATTGGATTACTCAAAAAATATAAAATTGAGCTAATCGGAGCGAATTCAAAAGCTATTTCTAACGCAGAAGACAGAAAAAAATTTAGAAAAAATATGAGTGACATTGGATTAAATCTTCCAAAATCAGAAATCGTTAATAATATTAAACAAATTAAAAAATGCTTAAGTAAAGTTGGATTGCCTGCAATAATTAGACCGGCTTTTACTCTTGGTGGACTTGGTAGCGGTATAGCCAAAAGTAAAAAAGATTTTTTCAAACGTGTTAGGGAAGGCCTTGATGCATCACCGGTAAATCAAGTTTTAGTAGAAGAATGCCTGGAAGGATGGAAAGAATTTGAAATGGAGGTTGTTAGAGATAAAAAAGATAACTGCATAATCATATGTTCAATTGAAAACTTAGATCCTATGGGTGTTCACACAGGAGACTCGATTACTATAGCGCCCGCCCTAACTCTTACAGATAAAGAATATCAGGTTATGAGAAATGCATCTATTGCTTGCTTAAGAAAAATTGGAGTAGAAACTGGAGGCTCTAATGTCCAGTTTGCAATTAATC
>CACAMG010000020.1 GCA_902533585.1 uncultured Pelagibacteraceae bacterium | reverse complement strand
AATGATGATGGAACCCTTTGATCATATCGTTGATCCATTAATATCAAGTATGAGCGTTGATGAAGATAAATATTTTACAATACCCACAAGCAAATGTATTTCAGATTTAAGAAATATTTTGGAAGAAAAATATTCCGATATATTAAAAATTGATTTTACACAAAAAGATAACAATCAAAACTTTTGGTTCATATCAAAAAATAAAGAAGAGCCTAGAATTGCTGATAGGTATTCTTACAAAGGATCCGAACTAGAACAGCCACTTGCTATTGCAAGAGATATTTGTAAGTTATATTCAAGAATTTCAAATCAAAAAAATAGTTTAAGAGTCGGAGAATTTTTAATTGAAAACAATGATCTTAGACATGTGGTAAGAAGAGTTTTTATCACTAGTGAGTTTCCCTATGCAGAGATACAAGATAATACCATTGGTTCAAACTTAATGCCTATAGATATGTTAAGACTAAAATTATCTTTTTTTGGAGCAGTGAAATTTGACCCCAGATCTGACAAATGGTTAAGAATATGCATGTTTCAAGGTGCACCTCTAGCAAATGACCTAAAAACATTTGACGACTATTGGATTTATAATTCTTTAAATTAATGAAAAGTTTTAGTGAAATAGATACAAACGCAAAAAGAGCAAGCAAGAGTGTTGGCTTTTCCTGGGGCGTTTCAGAAGAAGTTGGAAAAAATATTCGTCTACTAGAAATGTTTGGTTTACCAGGTATAAAAAATTTAAATCAATATTATAAAATTATTAAAGAAAAGAAATTTAAAAATTTAAATTTAATTTCAAAAGAAAATTATTCAAAAATACCTTACTGTCCAATAATAGCTGGAACAAGTTTTTTAGATCAAGCAAATAGTCTTGAAAAATTATTTGAGATTAAAATTAAAAATATGAGTTTTCCAATCTTGTTTATTCCTTTTGTAAGTAGAGCTTCTGAAACAATAGGTAAAAGAATTTTTTTAAATATTGATGAGAAAGATTTTTTATTAAATTTTAATCAATCAATATATTCAAATTATTTAAGTGGAGATATTTTAGAAACAAGCAATGAAATAAAAATTAGATTTATAGAAAATAAAAATATGTTTAATGAAAATGAATGGAGAGAACTCTACAAACTTTCGGAAGATACATTTGTAGAAGAAAGTGAAGAGCTGAAACAAGCTTCAGCTGGCGCCGGATTAACAGATAATGACTAGAAATTTTGAAGAGAAAAATTTAAAAGAAGAGGACTGTAGTGATTTAAATAATCTTTGTGAAGAATGCATGAAAGAGGATGAAACAGTATCCCAGAATTTAATTTTAACCGGTTTTAAAATTTGTAAATCTTGTAGAACTTCTAAAATTATTTTTCCTGTTTAACTTATATCGCTTATTGGAAGTGCATTCATTCTACTTGCAATGAAAGATAAAGATAAAAAAGCAATTATAAGGAATGATAAAAATACTATACCAAAAGACTTAAAATTGGATTTTAAGTTAAGAATTTGTTTTGTTGTAATTATTAAAGATGCAAAAATCCAAAATTGAGTGAGGAAAATAATAGGTATTACTAATTCTGGAGTAACTGCAAAAAATCTTACTAAGCCTGGGGCATGAGCGTATCCAACAGCGATTAGAAGTTTTTTAAATGGAACTCTGGTTTCTTTGTCAGGAAATATCTTAACTCCTATAACATAAATAAAAATTGCCCAAACCATCCAAGTCAAAATAGCTGTTAATCCTGATATACCTATAGAAGTTTTAACCACCGTATTTGCAGCAACTGCTCCAGCTACACCATCTAATATCATTATTAAGCCTGCAAAATATATTCCTGCTTCACCAAAATATCTTGTATCTTTATAAAGTGATTTATCGAGCTTTAATGAACGAACGATTATATTTAAAAATTCTCCAATCATACTTTAATATTTTTTAAGATTTAGGAGGAGGTAAGATTCCTCCTAAAAACTTTATCCTTTTACAACTTCTCTTGTATTCGCGTTGTAAGATTCTTTAAAAGGAATATCTACAACAATTGCATCTACTGGTTTACCTGGTGTATCTGAATATTTTTCAGGTAAATGAACTTTATATTTTGTTCCAACTTTGCCTTTAGGAAATCCATTAGCATTTAAAGTTCCGTCAAAAGGTACATAACCCATTGCTATATTCATCTTTTTTTCTGGGTGATACCATGGCGATGTTATAAACCCAACAGGTTCTCCTCCATCAGCATTAGAAATTAACCAAAAATCAGGAGCATATTCTTCTATTGGTTTTCCTCCTAACTCAAGTCCAACTAATTGAAGTTTGTAAGGCTTTTTACCAGATTTAATTTCCTCTTTCATTTTTTCTAAAACAGCTTTACCAACATAATCAGTTTTTTTATTCCACTCGCCTTTGCCGGACAGAGAAACTTGATAACCAAGGTTACATTGAAAAGGGTTATGTTCGGTATCCATATCTTGACCCCATGAAAGAATTCCAGCTTGAATTCTTCGGTGATGAGCGGGAGCAATAACCATTAGATTATGTTTTTTTCCTGCTGCAAGAACAGCATTCCACATATCTTCCGCATATAAAGTTGCATTTCTTAGATAAATTTCATATCCAGCTTCACCAGAAAACCCAGATTGTGAAATTACACAACTTTTTCCAGCAACTTTTACTTCAGCCAAACCATAAAAAGGCATGTTATCTAAATCTACCTGGTCTCCAAGCAAATCTTTCATTAAAGCTTTTGATTTAGGTCCTTGAATTTGTACTGGGCAGGCATCAATTTCTTCTATTTTGCAATTAAATCTTCCATCAGCATTAACTCCTTGTAAATACATACCGATATCAGAATCTGAAAGTGAAAACCAAAATTCATCTTTTGAGATTCTAAGAAGAATTGGATCATTTAAAACTCCACCATACTGATTACATAAAATTACATATCTTGCTCTCATCGGTGAAATTTTTGTTGCATCTCTAGTTATTACATAGTCAGTAAATTTTTCGGCATCTGGACCTTTAACTCTAATTTGTCTTTCAACAGCAACATTCCACATGGTTACATGATTTACAATTGCATCATACTCAACCATAGCACCACCATTTTCGGGTTTTACATAACCTCTTGGATGGTAAATACGATTATAAACTGTAGCTCTCCAACATCCTGCTTGCATTGATAAATGCCAATAAGGTGACTTTCTTACTCTTGTCGAAATTAACATTTCAACTTTTGTTGGTCCACTTTGTCTTAAATTATATGGAACTTCACGATCAGATTGATCAACAGAAGTTACATGTTTTAGTTTAGTATAGTCAAATTCTTTAGACATAGTTGTTCTCCTTCAACCATTTGTTAGTTTCCTTCAATCCACCAAATGTATAAATGTGAAAGTTTTCAGTATGAGATTTAACTTTTCCAATTAATTCATTCGGGTCTTTAGGTTTCATCAAATCTAATGCCTTACTAAAATTAGATTTAAGAAAGTTTAAGGAATTTTTTGCACCTACTATATTAGCAAACTTAATCAAGCTAGTTATTTTAAGTGGACCAGTAATTCCAACATGAACTGGGATTGTTTGTTTAGCTATAAAGTCTATGATAGGCTGAGGATCTAATAACCATTGCGTTACTATATAATCAGCGTAAGGTTTTTTATCTTTCATAGCTTTTTCTAAATTTGAATCGGATATATCAGGACTCCCCTCTGGATGTCCAGCAATTCCTATCTTCATTTTCTCAAAAAAACCTGTTTCTAAAAGCTGAATTGAACTATCAAAGTTCCCAACAGGTTCTCTGCTTCCACCAATGATTAGAACTTGCTTCACACCCACATCCTTACATCTTGAAACATATTCTTTAAGTTGTGTCTCGTTCTGAATTGATCTTGCAGGGAAATGAGGAATTGCATTAAATTTATTTTTGATCAATTCCTCAGCTTTGCTTGCTGTTTCTTTGTGGTCTCCACCAGGTAAAAAAGTGATATAAACATCCTTTAAATTAGGCAAAGTATCAAGTTTTGTGTGTGGACCAATTTCCAAAGAAAAATTCATCCTGAGATATTTATTTATTTTGAAATAACTGTCTATAAAAATCGGATCTTAAAAGCCTAAGAAGATTATCTTTTTATTCCTCTGTGTTTTTGTATTCTTCGACCATACTCTTGTGCAGCTCTATCAAAAATTATGGCTAAAGCAACTATTGCTAAACCATTAAAGAGCCCCAATGCAAGATATTGGTTTAAAACAGCCCTCAAAATAGGAACTCCCAAGCCTTTTACTCCAATCATAGATGCAATGACTACCATAGCCAAAGCCATCATAATTGTTTGATTTACGCCAGCAAAAACAGTTGGGAGAGCTAAAGGAATTTGGACAGTTTTTAATTTTTGTAGTTTTGTAGCTCCGAAAGCTTCACTAGCTTCTATTGTTTCTTTATCAACTTCTCTTATTCCTAAATTTGTTAATCTTATTATTGGTGGAACTGCGTATATACAAATAGCTATTAATCCTGGAACTTTTCCAATTCCAAGCAACATAAGTATAGGGATTAGATAAACAAAACTTGGAATCGTTTGCATCATGTCCAAAACTGGTAGAATTGTCCTTTCAGTTCTATCTGAACGAGCCATAAGTATTCCCACAGGTATTCCTACAGCCATACATATCATTACACACACAGTTATAATTGCGACTGTGGCCATACAATCCTTCCACATACCAAAGTAACCTATGAGGAAAAAAGATATTGCAGCTCCTACAACAAGTTTCCAACTTCTTGATGCTACCCAAGCCAAACCACAAATTATACCTATAACTATTGGCCAGGGAGAATTAATCATCAATTTTTCTAGCCATACTAAAAAATATAACAAAGGATCAAAAAATGCTTCTATACCTTCACCATATGCTTTAGAAAAATCTCTAAAAGCAAAATCAATCCCTTTTCTTAGTCCAGCAAGTTCCGCACGCTCCATTACTGGAAATTTAGTAAAAAATTCCATTAAACCTCAAAAAATAAACGAGCCTATTTAATTATAGGCTCGTTTAATAATTTATATTTTAAAGACCAGCTTTGACTTTTTTCTTAACAGATGAAGATACCCATTTACTCCATAACTTTTCATACTTAGTCAAAAACTCAATTGCTGCATCTGAACCTTTAGCTTGATTGTCTGCCATATACACTAGCATTGCATTCATTACATCACCAGGGTAACTACGTTTCTCAACATATTTTACAACGTCTTTACCACCTTTTTCTACAAAGCCACTTGTAATGATTGTATTTACTTCTGATTTAGTCCAAGCAGTCTGTTTAGGATTTGCACATTCACCAGCTGGTTTCATTATGCAATTGTCCCAATTATCTCTACCTGCGAAAGGAACTCCAAAGTCAACTGGAATTAATCCATACTTACCAACCATTGAAGTTGGGCTCCAGTAATAACCAAACCATGGTTTTCCTGAGTCTGATGCTTTAGATATTGTACCATCTAAACCAGCAGCTGAACCTGGGTCAATTAACTTCCAACCTTTTTTTTCCATTTCGTAAGCCACAAACATATTTGCGTTTGCTAATTGACATCCCCAACCAGCAGGACATCCAACAAAAGCTCCTTTAGATGGATCTTCTTTATCTGGAAACCATTCTGGATGCTCTAAGATTTGAAGAGCAGTCATACCTTTTATTTTAGGATGTGTTTTAACAGTTCCAGGAGTTACCCACCAACCTTCTCCAAGTCCACTAATTGGCTCTTTATTAGCTTGAAACAGTCTACCTTCATCAACTGCTTTTAACAAAGGAGTGTAAACAGCATTTGCCCATTGTTCTGGATTCATGTCTGGCGTTCCTTTATCATTCATAGAAGTAAAAGTTGGCATAGTAGCACCAGGAACTAGTTCTACTTCGCAACCATATCCATTTTCTAAGATTATTTTATCTACATTGGCCATTAATTCAGCCGATGCCCAGTTTTGTTCTGCAATAACTAGTTTCCCACACGCTGCATTTGCTATTCCAGTGAAAGAACCAAAAAGCAAAACAGAAAGTATAGAAAAGATTATTTTTTTTATTCTCATTATTATCCCCTTACGTAAGTTTATTTTGCAATGGAAACATATTTATTAGAAAAAATCAAATATGATTCAACTAGAACTAGATTATGATCTCATTTTTGAGCCAAGTGGATCATAAAGCGGCTCTTTTAATATTGAACAATTATAGAAATCTCCATTTATTTCTACTTGAAGTTTTTCATTAGTTTTTGAAAGTTCTTTATCTAGATATGAGTATGCAATACTTTTTTTTACATAATGAGCATAACCACCCGAAGTAATATAACCTATGCTTTTTCCATCTTTCATAACAGCTTCGTTGTTAGTTACATCAATATCATTAGTTTCAACAATCATTGGAGTAAGTCTTAGATTACTCTTATCTTTCTCAGCACTTTTCTTTCCGATAAAATCTTTTTTCCAGTCTATGAAAATATCTAAACCAGACTCCTTCGGTGTAAAATCTGGTCTAAAATCAAGAGCCCAAGCTCCCCAATTTTTTTCAAGTCTCATCGACATAAGAGCTCTTCCACCAAATGGTTTTAAATTAAATTCTTCACCAGCACTTTCTATTTCTTCATAAAGTTTTAATTGAAAATGTGGAGCAACATAAATTTCGTACCCCAATTCCCCAGTAAATGAAATTCTATTTACTATTGCAGGCACACCCCCAACAAACATTCGCCTTATATCTCTAAACTTAAAATTTTTATTAGAAATATCTTCTCTAACTAATTTTTGAAATACATTTCTTGATTTAGGCCCAGCAATTGAGACTCCATGAAAATCATCCGATCTATTTAAATATTTAACATTAAATTTACTTATATGGCTTTCAAACCATCTTCTATGCATTTCTTGCGCTGCGCCAGAACCAAAAATCATAAATTCATCTTCATCAAGGCATGCAACGGTTAAATCTCCATATAATTTACCTCTGTACGTAAGCATTGGACTTAAGGAAATTCTTCCTTGTTTAGGTAGTTTTCCAGCCAAAATATGATCTAAAAATTTTCTAGCATCTGGACCTTTAAATTCGTGTTTTGAAAAATTTGCAACTTCAATAGCTCCTACTTTTTCTCTTACGTTTTGTACTTCTTTAGAAACATAGTCATGAGATCTTGACCTTTTAATCGTTGGTTCTTCATGAGCATCTTTTTTATTGTTTGCAAACCACAATACATTTTCTAATCCAAAACTGTCTCCCATAACCGCTCCTTTTGACACAAAACGATCATAAAGAGCTGTGGTTTTTTGTTTTCTGCCCTTAGGCAAAGTTTCGTTAGGAAAGGTCATGATAAATCTTCTTTCATAATTTTCGGAAGACTTAATGGTTCCATATTGAGGTGAAGCATAATCTCCAAATCTTGCAATATCCATTGCCCAAACATCTATCGATGGTTCACCATCTATAATCCATTCTGCAATACATTTTCCAACTCCACCTCCTTGGCAAAATCCAGCCATTACACCAACAGCTACCCAGTAATTTTTAATACCAGGAACTGGACCTATTAAAGGACTCCCATCTGGACCGAATGTAAAAGGACCATTTACAATATTTTTAATTCCAGCTTTTTCTAACGCCGGCATTCTTTCAAAACCAATAGCTAGTCTATCTTGAATATTGTCTAGTTTTGGTTCTAAAAGTTCATGACCAAAATTAATTGGTGTGCCTTCTACTTTCCAAGGTGTAGATTTTGGTTCATAAGTACCAAGTAACATTCCTTTACCTTCTTGTCTAAAATATATATTTCCTTCAAAGTCAGTTCCAATTGGCAATCTTTGATCACCCATAGCTTCAATTTCTGGAATTGCTTCAGTAATTAAATAATGATGTTCCATCGGCTGAACCGGTAAATTTATTCCAGCTAATTTACCAACTTCTCTTGCCCACAAACCTCCTGCATTAATTACTATTTCAGCATTAATGTTTCCTTTGTCTGTGATGACTTCCCAACTTCCGTCTTTTTTCTGTTTAGTATCTTTAACAGTTGTGTGAGTATAATATTTTCCACCATGAACTTTAGCAGCTTTAGCAAAAGCATAAGTTACTCCTGACGGATCGACTTCACCATCAATAGGATCCCACAATGCCAATAAATATCTTTTTGGATCAATTAATGGATTTTTCTTTTTAACTTCTTCTAAAGAAATAAACTCTTGATCAAGACCCATATATCTTGCTTTGGATCTTTCTCTTTTTAAATAATCTGCCCATACTTCATTTGAAGCTAAATAAAATCCACCACTAGGTTTAAAACCAATTGCATGTCCAGATTCTTTTTCTATTTCCTTATAAAGGCCAATTGTATAAGCCATCATTCTAGAAATATTTGGGTCTGAAGAAATGACATGTACATTACCTGCTGCATGCCAAGAAGATCCAGAAGTTAATTCATTTCTTTCTAAAAGAATACAGTTCTTTAAACCAAATTTTGAAAGATGATAAAGAATTGAACAACCAACTACTCCTCCGCCAATTACAACAACTTTTACATGACTGTCCATCTTTGTACTTAGTATTTTTTACTCATGGAGGTATTAATGTCCAAAAAAGATTTATCTTTACCATGAAGCCAATGTTTACTTATGTCAGGATAATATTTATATGCTATTGGTTTTCTACCAAGAGCAACAGCCATTTCTCTCATATGATGAGGTTCAGCTCCACAACATATACCTATAAAGTTTATATTTTGCTTAGCACAATCTTTAGTAAATTCAGCCATTTCAAATCTGTTGCAATAGAGATTGTCTAAGGCTACAGGAAAAGCATTACCTCCTGGAATACAATCACATCCTTCATCTACTTGATTCAAAAATCCAGGATATTCTTCTGTTGTACGATATGGAACTGGCAAAGCAGCAACATGACAAGATACTTTTTTTCTTATTTCTGGTAGAAGTTTCATGGTCATTTTTGGTCCTCTGTAACAATTTAAACCAACCACATCTGCTCCAAGATCTTCCATCATTTTGCATGCATCACCAGGGGTATGACCCTCTCTAGTTTTATCTCCTTTTTTAATTGAAAAATTAGTTACAGCAATTAATCCTTCATCTTTGATCGCTTTAAGAGCAATTTTCATTTCCCCAGTCCAATTTATTGTTTCAGCAACAATAAAATCAACGCCGGCTTCTTTTGCCCAAGCAACTTGTTCTTCATACATTTTTTGACATTTTGAATGACTTTTTTTATCATTTGGATCATAAATATTTGTATTAGCAACATCACCACAAACTAATAAATCAAGATCTTTAAATTCATCTCTTGCATCTTTAGCAATCTGTAGTGCATTTTTCTGCATAGGTTCTAACAATTCTTCTTTACCAATTAAACGTAGTTTTTCTCTATCACCATAGTAAGTAAATGCTTGTACAACATCCGTACCAGCCCTGATAAACTCTCTATGTAATTGTGAAACTACTTCGGGATGTTCTAAAACAACTGTTGGCACAAATCCTCCCGCTGACAAGTATCCTCTTCTTTCCATAGCAAATAAATATCCTTCGGCACAAAGAACTGGTTTTTCGTTAAGTCTTTCAATAAGGTTTTTTCCCATAAAATTTTCTTTTCTTATATAGCTAATCATATTTTAATTACTTTTAAAATATATTTGTTAAGTTCAATTTTTACTGGTAGCCTTTCCAATGGCTCAAAAAGACGTGGGAAACAAAATACCAATATACAAGTTAAAGAAAACTGATGATGTCATGAAATATTATGATGAATGGGGTGAAGGAAATAAATATGACAAAGACATGATTAGTTGGAATTATACAGGACCCAAGGAAACCTCAGAAGTATTAATTAAATATGAAAAAAATAAACATGCTAAAATTTATGATGCTGGTTGTGGCACAGGATTAGTAGGAATTGAACTTAAGAAGTATGGTTATTCAAATTTTTATGGTGCAGATCTATCACAAAAACTTTTAGACTTAGTTCCAAAAAATCTTTATCAAAAATTAGATAAATTAGATTTAAATAAATCAGTTCAAGAAAAAGATAATTATTTCGATGCAGTTATGTGCGTAGGTACTTTTACTTTTGGACATGTTAAACCTCCTGCATTAGATGAGTTTATAAGAATTACAAAAAATAAAGGATTAATTTGTTTTACAATAAATGAAGGTATCTATGAAGAATATGGATTTGATACAAAAATAAAACAACTAAAAAAAGACAACAAATGGAAAGAGTTAGAATTTTTTAAGTCAGATTACATAGCAAGCAAAGATGTAAATGCTTGGCTGGGTCTTTACGAGGTTATCAAATAATGTCAGAAATTTATAAAATTATTGAAAAAAGAAAATTAGATGTTGTTAATAATCCAATCGAAACATCTCATGGCTTACCAAACGAATGTTATACCAGTAAAGCTTATACAAAAATAGAAAGAGAAAAATTATTTGAAGATAAATGGGTTGTAGTTGGAGTTGCAAGCTCCATACCAAAAATTGGAGATGCAAAACCTTTTGGTTTACTTGGTATTCCTTTAATTATTTTAAGAGATAAAAATAATAAAATAAGGGTTTTTCATAACGTTTGTAGTCACAGAGGTTACAAACTTTTACAAAAAAAATGTAAAATTAAAAATGTAATTAGATGCCCCTATCATTCTTGGTCTTATGATACAGAAGGTAAATTAGTTGCAACTCCTCATCTTGGAGGAATGAACAAGCATAATTTAGTAAAATTTGATAAATCAAAAAGCAATCTAAAAGAAATTAGGTCTAGCGTTTGGCTAGATTTAATTTTTATTAATATAAACAATAATGAAATTTCATTTGATAAATATATAAAGCCACTGAGTGATAGATGGGAAAAGTTTTGGCCAAAAAAAGATAGACAATTAATGTTTCATTCAGATGACTATGGATATTTTAAACTAAGCGCCAAATGTAATTGGAAGTTTGCCATAGAGAATTATTGTGAAAGTTATCATTTACCATGGGTTCATCCTGGATTGAACTCTTATTCAAAAATTCAAGATCATTATCATATACAAGGTTTACCTAACCGTTTTGCTGGTCAAGGAACAACTGTTTATAATCCAAGACTAAAAGGAAAAGAAAAGTTTCCATGTTTTCCTACTTGGCCAAAAAATAAAGAACACATAGCAGAATATGTGGCACTATTTCCAAACGTAATGTTAGGTCTACATAAAGATCATTTTTATTCTTATTGGTTGGAACCAATTAATCACAAATACACCAAAGAACATATGGAAATATATTATGTTGGTGAAAAAGCAGCTAATTCAAAAAAATTTAAATCTTTAAGAAAACAAAACCACAAATTATGGAAAGATGTACAATTCGAAGATGTTGATATAATTGAAGGAATGCAAGAAGGAAGAAACTCACCAGCTTATAATGGTGGAAATTTTTCACCAGTTATGGATAATCCCACTCATCATTTTCATAAATGGGTAGCAACAAATATAGTTTGATATGATATTTAAAAGAAAGATAAACCCAGATTCAAAACCTAATTCAAATTTTATTACCAAAAAAAGATTAAAAGAAGATGAGATCAATTTTGATAAACTTAGATCCTACAGGCTTGATAGAGTTAAGAAGGAATTAGAAAAAAATAATCTTGAAGCTTGTATCTTGTTTGATCCTGTTAACGTTAGATATTCTTTAGACACTGTAAACATGAGTGTTTACAATATGCATAATCTTACTCGATACTGCTTTGTTCCTGTAAGTGGACCGGTTATACTATATGAATATTTTAATTGTGAAATATTATCCAAACACTTAAATTTAATTGATGAGATTAGACCAGCTATAACTTGGGACTATTTTAGTAATGGTGATCAAGCAGGTATTCAATTAAAAAAATGGATAAATGAAATAAAAGATCTTTCAAAAAATTTTTTTAAAAGTAAAAAAATTGCTATTGATGTGATTAATGGTCCAGCAGTTTCAGCATTAAATAAAGAAGGTATTCAAGTTGTTGATGCTAAAGTAATTCTTGAGCAAGCAAGAGTTATTAAATCATCAGAAGAGTTAAAATGCATGAAAGCTGCCCTAGAAGTTGCTGAAATTGGTGTTACTAAAATGCGTAATGAATTAAAAGCTGGAATGACCGAAGATGAACTTTGGTCAATTTTACACAAAACAAACATTGAACATGGAGGTGAGTGGATTGAATGTAGAATTTTATCTTCTGGCGAAAGAACAAATCCATGGATGCAAGAAAGTAGTAATAAAGTAATTCAAAGTGGCGAAATTGTATCCTTCGACACAGATATGGTTGGACCTTATGGATATTGTGCAGACATATCGAGAGCATTTGTAGAAGGACACAAGTTCAATAATGATCAAAAAAAATTGTACTCTATGGCTGTAAAACAAATAGACCATAATGCTAGATTAATTAAATCTGGCGTATCTTTTAAAGAGTTCACAGAAAAATCTTGGGTGTTACCGGAGGAATATTATGGGAATCGATACTCTTGCATGGTTCACGGAATTGGCCTTTGTGATGAGTGGCCCCAAATAAAATATCCAACTGACGGAGGTGAGAGAAGTGGTTATTTTGAAAAAAATATGACAATAACACTTGAAAGTTACATTGGTAAGGTCGGGGGGAAAGAAGGAGTAAAGCTTGAACAGCAGTATTTAGTTGGTGAAAATAATCTTGAACTTATGTCCCATCATCCTTTAGAAGATATTTAATGAAAATAATTTTAATTATGGGATTACCTGGCGCAGGTAAAACAACTTTAGCTAATGAGTTAGCTGAATTAATTGAAACAAAAAGACTAAATGCAGATGAAATTAGAAAAGCCGCTAATGACTGGGACTTTTCTGAAGAGGGCAGAATAAGACAAGCTAAAAGAATGTCCAAAGAAGCACTGAAAATAAAAAATGAGGGAAGTAATGTTATCGCTGATTTTATTTGTCCAACACCTGAAGCAAGAAAATTATTTCCAGCAGATTATATTGTTTGGGTTGATACAATCAAAAAAGGAAGATTCGAAGACACTAATCAAATGTTTATAAAACCAGAAAAATATGATTGTCATGTAACAACTCAAGATGCTAAGGTTTGGGCGTCAAAAATTTCGGAGGAACTAAAATAATGTCTTATAAATGGGACAATAAAAAACCAACAGCGCAAATGTTGGGTAGATGGCAGCCATTTCATGATGGCCATTACGCTTTATTTGAGGAAATAATAAAAAAAACTGGTCAAGTTTGTATTCAAATAAGAGATGTACAAGGGGTAGATGATAACCCTTTTGATTTTGAAACGGTAAAAAAGAAAATAGAAGAAAGACTAAATCTAAAATACAAAGGCAAGTTTAAAATTA
>CACAMG010000019.1 GCA_902533585.1 uncultured Pelagibacteraceae bacterium | reverse complement strand
ATCAACCTGACCTGGTATTAACTGACATAAGTTTACTAAAGTCCCTTCCAATTAGAGAAATAATTTGTGGATATGCAGAAATTTTCAAACATTCTTTATTAGCAGGAAAGAACAAATTTAACTTTTTAAATAAGAACAAGGAACGCGTAATAAAACTTGTTAGCCCGTATATTGAGAAAGCAATTTTTGAAAGTTGTAAAATAAAAAAACAAATTGTTGAAAACGATGAAAAAGAAAAAAATTTAAGAAAAGTTTTAAATTTAGGTCACACTTTTGGCCATGCATATGAAGCTACATTGAATTATTCAAAGAAACTTAATCACGGAGAAGCTGTAATTTTAGGCATTATAAGTTCTGCCAAATTTAGTTATTTTAATAAAATGCTATCAAAAAATAACTTTAGAAAAATTATCGCTCATATATCAAATATAAATTTTTCTGCGGAACTAAAAAATTTTTTTAATAAAAAAGATGTAAAAACAATAGTAAAATTTATGCATGCAGATAAAAAAAATAAATCTTCCAAAATCAATTTGATTTTATTAAGAGGTATTGGAAAACCAGTGATTAATTTAAATTTTAATAAAAAAAAAATTCAATCTTTCTTAATAAGAGAACTAGTGAATTAATATTTGAATAGAATGTATATATTTTTTAATCTCTTCGTCTAATATTTGATAAATAATTCTTGTAGATTCAATTTTTGTTTTTTGTCTTAAATCAAAAGATTGAATAGTTAACTTGATATGAAATTTTCCTTTTTGATGAGACTTATGTTCGCTATGCAAAAATGTCTTATCTTCAATGTTAATTTCTTGAATAATTATCTTTTCTGAAATTTTTTTTTTTACTATTTTAATAAGTTGATTTATATCCATAAGATAAAATAATATATATATATATCATGAAAAATATATGTGATTGGAATAATTGTACAGAACTTGGTGAATATAAGGCCCCAGTTGAGAAGGATAATAGCAAAAATTTCAGGCTTCTTTGTTTAACTCACGTTAAAGAATTTAATAAAAACTGGAACTATTTTTCTGGAATGACAGATGATCAAGTATTTAATTTCCTAAAATCTGATATGACCTGGCATAAACCAACGCAAAGTTTTACCTCATCGGATAATTTTTTTAAAATACTTTGGAATAATGCACTTAATGATGAAAAAGAAAAACCTAGGATAAATGAAGATTTGAATAATATTAAACACTTCAGATTTAATAATAATGATATAAAAGCCTTTGGCATCTTGGGTATATCGGTTGGTTTAAAATGGGAAAAAATACAAAAAAAATTTAAAAAACTTGTTAAAAAATTTCACCCTGATATGAATTCAGGAAATAGAAAATTTGAGGATAAACTTAAAATTATAACTTTGGCTTATACTCAACTAAAAAATACATATAGGGAAAAAATTAATGACTAGTTTAAATATACAACCTGATATCAAGCTGTCTATAAAACAAACTTTTGGAATTGATAGTGAAATGGAAGTGGATGCTTTTTCAAAAAAAAATGAATTTGTTCCAGATATTGATAAAAATTACATATTTGATCGAAATACCACTTTAGCAATTCTATCTGGTTTCGCATTTAATAAAAGATGTTTGGTTTCTGGTTATCATGGAACCGGAAAATCAACTCACATAGAACAAGTTGCTGCTAGATTGAATTGGCCATGTATTAGAGTAAATTTAGATAGTCATATAAGTAGAATTGACCTTATTGGAAAAGACGCAATTGTAATCAAAGATAATAAACAAGTTACAGAATTCAAAGAAGGCATACTTCCTTGGTCTATACAAAACCCAATTGCATTAGTTTTTGATGAATATGATGCAGGTAGACCAGATGTAATGTTTGTTATTCAAAGAGTTCTTGAATCAGAGGGCAGCTTTACTCTGTTAGATAAAAATAAAGTCATTAAACAAAACAAGTATTTTAGATTATTTGCAACATCAAATACAGTTGGACTTGGCGATACAACTGGTCTTTATCATGGCACACAACAGATAAATCAAGGACAAATGGATAGATGGAATATTGTAACAACTTTAAATTATTTAAGTTTAGAAAAAGAAATGGAAATAATATTAGCAAAAAATAAAAATTTAAATAATGCTAAAGGTAAAGAAAAAATAGCAAATATGATTAAGGTTGCATCATTAACTAGAAAAGGATTTATGGGAGGAGATATATCAACCGTAATGAGTCCTAGAACAGTTTTGATGTGGGCTGAAAACGATCAAATTTTTAAGGACACTAGTTATGCATTTCGAGTTACTTTTTTAAATAAATGTGATGAAACAGAAAAAAATACTATTGCTGAATATTACCAAAGATGTTTTGGCGAGGATTTGCCAGAGTCAATGATTAATATTCAAATTTAATGAACAAAGAAGACAATTTAAAAGAAAGATTTAAGCAAGCTTTAATTTCAACTGTAAAAGTAATATCAGATCAATATAAAATAGAAGAAGATAAAAAAAATCAAAGTTCAAAAAACTTTAATTTTTTTGAATTAGATAACTTAAAATCTAGATTTGATTTTGTTAGATTAAGAGCTGAAAGCGATTCTGAAGCATTAAAAAGAAAATTTTCTAACAAAGAAGTTTACCTTAATAATTTACCAAATAAATCTTCATGTAAATCACTTTATGAAATTTCTGAAAAAATTAGATATGAAATCTTAGGTTCAAAAATGCTCAAAGGAATAGAAAAAAACTTTCAAGAAAATTATAATTATAAAATATCCACAAAACGTAAAGATCAGCTAAAAACAAAAGAAGATGTAGCAGTTGGTGAAGCGTTTGAATTATTTATGCTTAAAAATTTTTTTAATATAAATCTTAATCCATTATCAAAAAAAATATTAAGCTTTTGGGAAAATGATTTTAAAAATTCTTTAGAAAAACACATGGGTTTTCTTAAAAAAAACATTGAAAATCAAGAGATTTATAATTCAAAATTTTCTGAAATTTTACAAGATATGGAGATATTTGATGCTGAAACTGCTGAAGAAGAAAATGATGAACAAAATAATAATGATACTAATAAAGATGATCAACCAAGCACTGAAGATCAAGATGAAAAAGGTGAAAAACAACAAGAAGAAGATCAAAATGGAATTGATGGAAACTATGATTTTAATGAATACAAAATGGATGAAAAATTGATTGATACCGACTCTGAAAATCAAAGTTCTGAAAGTGTAATTCAGAAAATTAATAAAGGCATTGGAGATGTTCAATATAAAATTTTTACAGACCAATTTGATGAAGTTGCAAGAGCTGAAACTTTGGATAATGAGGAAGATATTAACAAATTAAGAAAAAACTTAGATCAACAGTTAATAAACTTTCAAAACTTAATTTCTAAGTTAGCAAATAAACTTCAAAGACAATTATTAGCTAAACAAAACAGATCTTGGGAGTTTGACCTAGAAGAAGGATTGCTTGACAGCTCAAAACTTACAAGAATAATAATGGACCCATATAATTCATTGTCCTTCAAAAAAGAAAAGGATTTAGATTTTAAAGATACTGTTGTTACTTTATTAATTGATAATAGTGGAAGTATGCGTGGAAGACCCATAACTATTGCAGCACTTTGTGCAGATATTTTATCAAGAACTTTGGAAAGATGCTCTGTTAAAGTAGAAATATTAGGATTTACAACAAAAAACTGGAAAGGTGGAAAAAGTAGAGAAGAATGGAACAAAAAAAATAAACCAAAAAATCCAGGAAGATTAAATGACCTTAGACACATTATTTATAAAGCAGCAGATGTACATTGGAGACAGTCAAAAAATAATTTGGGTTTAATGCTTAAAGAAGGTTTGCTAAAGGAAAATATAGATGGAGAAGCAATACTGTGGGCATTCAATAGACTTCAAAAAAGAAGAGAAGAGAGAAAAATATTGATGGTAATATCTGATGGAGCACCTGTGGATGACTCAACATTATCAGTTAACTCAGGTGACTTTTTAGAAAAGAATTTAAAAAAAGTTGTAAAAAATATTGAAAATAAAACTAATATAGAAATTTTAGCAATTGGAATTGGGCATGATGTTTCTAGATATTATAAAAAAGCAATCAAAATAACAGACGTACAAGAATTGGGAGATGTAATGATAGAACAATTAAGTGGATTATTTGAAAATAATAAAAAGTTACATTAATTTAAATCTTATTTAAATCTTCATTTAGCCAATTAATTATTACCTTTGCTCCCGTTCTATTTGTTAAATTTTCAAATTTAATTTTAGCAAAATTTTTTTCTAACAAAGTTTTTCCTATAAATGTTCCAAGACCTAAACCGTATTTCGATATATGAGACCTATCACTTGATCTTATATAAGGGTCACCTAACTTGTGTTTATCTATTAAATCTTTTGGAAAGCCCGGACCATCATCTAAAATTATAATTTCTGTTTCTTTTTTGTTGCTTTTAAGAAAAATATCTACTTTTTTATTACTGAATTTATTTGCATTTCCAATAAAATTTCTAAGACCATATATAATTTCATTAGATTTAAAAGTGCTTATAGGATTTTTATAGTTTTCAGAATTGATGCTAAATTTTTTATTACTAATTTCTTCGTAAGATTTAACAATTTCATAAATATAATCATTAAAGGATACTTGTGAATCAAGAAACTTGTCTTCTACATTGGGATTTAATGTTAATTTTTTTAAAATCTCTCTACACCTGTTAGCTTGACTTACTAATAGATCTATATCTTTTACTATTTTTGGATCATTCCCATATTCTTTTTTAAGTTCATTAACAGTTAATAATATTGTTGATAGTGGTGTTCCAAGTGAATGCGCTGATGCAGCTGCTTGTGCTCCTAGAGAAAGAAGTTCATTTTCTTTGGCCATGATTTCCTGCATTTTTTCATAAGCTTCTTGTCTTATTTTATTTTCTTTTCCAAATTTCACTCCAAAATACACAAGATATGACAATCCAATAAATACTGATATGGGAATGCCATATAAATAATAACTTGGTACATGAAAATGTCCTGTGTCTGGATGTGGTAACTCAAAATAATAAAAAGTTAATATAAATAAAATTAAGGTCGTTATTAAAACTAATATTGCTGAACTCCATAAATTTAAATATTGAGATGAAAAAACTGCAGGAATAATTATTATAAAAATAAATGGATTTGTTATACCTCCAGTTAAATAAAATAAACAACCAAGTTGCAAAATATCATATACTAAATATCCTGTTGAAGTAAAATTATTTAAGTAATTATCTTTTATTCTAAATTCTAAATATAGATTGGTTAAAACGCCCACAAAAATTATTAAAATACAAGTTAAATAATTAAATTTAAATTCGAATAAAAATTGAACCAATAAAATTGTAATAAGTTGACCAAAGTATGCTGTCCATCTTAGATTGATATAAGTTGATTTTTTTAATGAGTAATTTTTTGAAGTTTTTAAAAACTCCATATTTAAATGTCTAAATTTGATACATTTATTGCATTCTCTACAATAAAATCTTTTCTTGATGAAACATCATTTCCCATTAGTGTTTGTATCAAATCATAATCTTTCTTGCTGTCTTTTGAATATCTCACTTGTAATAGATTTCTAGTTTCAGGATTTAAAGTTGTACTCCATAACTCTTCTGGGTTCATTTCTCCCAACCCTTTAAATCTTTGTATGTTTAGCTTAGATTTTTCTAATTCGTAACGTTTTTCAAATTCCTTTGATCCCTTTTTAACTTTTTTAAGATCTTTAGAATTGCTAACGATATATCTGTTTAATTCCTTTTCATCTTTAATATAAATACCTTTTGATCCTTTATTAATTTTAAATAGAGGAGGCTGTGCCAAATATATATGCCCTTTTTCTATAAGCTTATTAAAAGGTATATTATTAAAAAATGTCAAAAGTAGTGCTCTAATATGTGAACCATCAACGTCTGCATCTGTCATAATTATTATCTTCCCATATCTTAAATCATCAATATCTATTTCCTCATTCTTGGGATCTAGGCCTAATGCATTAATCAACGTAACTATTTCATTTGATGAAATCATTTTTGACAAAGACTTGGTTCTTATTTCATTTGAACTTCCATTTCTTTTTGAACCATTAATATCAGTATAGGTATTTAATATTTTTCCTCTTAGAGGAAGAACTGCTTGATACTCCCTATTACGTCCTTGTTTAGCAGAACCTCCAGCTGAATCCCCTTCAACAATAAACAATTCAGTGCCTTCCTGCTTAGATATCTGACAGTCAGCAAGTTTTCCGGGCAATCCAGTTAATTCTAAAGCTCCCTTTCTTCTTACATTTTCTCTAGCTTTTCTTGCCACATCCCTTGCAACGGCAGCCTGGATAACTTTAGCTATAACTATTTTTGATATTGATGGATTTTGATCAAACCAAATAGATAATTTTTCACTTATAATTGATTCAACTATATTTCTAACTTCAGAGGATACTAATTTGTCTTTAGTTTGAGAAGAAAATTTTGGATCAGGAATTTTAACCGATAGAACACAAACAAGTCCTTCTTTTATATCATCTCCTGATACTGAAACCTTGTTTTTCTTTAATAAATTTTGTTCTGTAGCATATTTATTAATTACTCTTGTTAAAGCACTTCTAAAGCCCAAAAGGTGGGTTCCCCCATCTTTTTGAAATATATTATTTGTGTATGGATAAACATCTTCTGAATATCCAGCATTCCATTTTATTGAACATTCAATTTCAGCATTTTGTTTGGCACCTTCAATAAAAATGGGTTTCTTAAACAAATCATTGTTATTTTTATTTTTCAATTTTTCTTTTTTCTGATCCAAAAATTCTACGAATTCAATTATACCTCCATCAAATTTAAAATCTGTACTTTTAGTTTTTTTTTGAGTTAGATCATTTATAACAATCTTTATACCTTTATTTAGAAAAGCTAACTCTCTCATTCTTTTTTGAATTGTATTAAAATTAAACTTT
This sequence comes from uncultured Pelagibacteraceae bacterium, assembly GCA_902533585.1. GTDB lineage: Bacteria > Pseudomonadota > Alphaproteobacteria > Pelagibacterales > Pelagibacteraceae > Pelagibacter. Next base: position 6,961 of record CACAMG010000019.1, on the reverse strand, counting down.
GTTGAAGAAAATATTTTTTTTGATGGTAAAAATTTTATTTGAGTTCCTTTATTTTTAGATTTCCCAATTACTTTTAATGGTGCCTTTGCGTCTCCATCAATAAATTCAATAAAATGTTTTTTTCCATCTCTTTCAACAGTTAATTCTAGTTTTTCTGACAAAGCATTTACCACTGAAACTCCTACGCCATGAAGACCCCCTGAAACTTTATATGAATCATGATCAAATTTTCCACCAGAATGTAGCTGTGTCATGATAACTTCTGCCGCAGATTTTTTTTCTATTTTGTGAATATCTACTGGTATTCCTCTGCCATCATCTTTAACCATAATTGTTCCATCACTATTTATATTGATTTCTATATTATTACAAAATCCTGCCATTGCTTCATCTATAGAGTTATCAACAACTTCGTAGATCATATGATGAAGGCCAGTGCCATCATCGGTATCACCAATATACATTCCTGGTCTTTTTCTAACTGCTTCCAGGCCCTTTAATACTTTAATTGAATCTGCTTGGTAGTCTGAATTATTTGTTTTCTTGATCATTTTTATTTTTTCGGAAAAATAAATTATATCATTTATTTTGATTAAATAAAAATTGGATATAATTTCTAAGCTAAATTACCCTTGAAAAACAATAAAACGAGGCGATTATTTTTATTATTTTTATATTTTTTAAATATTCTTAAATAAAGTTTTAAAAATGGCGGAGAGAGTGGGATTCGAACCCACGGTACCTGTGAGGGTACACACACTTTCCAAGCGTGCGCCTTAAACCACTCGGCCATCTCTCCAAATAAATAATTATAAAATAAAATCTTTATATTTTGATATATTATTAATCAAATATTTTGGAAAATCAGCGTTAATATCTTTTATTTGATATTTATGTCCCCGTTCAAAAAGGTCAATTTTTTTATCAATTTTTTCTTTTATTATATTTGGTGATGAATATTTATCATCGCTAAATTCTGAATGAGCAAATGTTTTTAATTTTTTTGAAATTTCATCTGGATTTAAAACATTATTAAAATGCCAACCTGCATTTTCATATATTTGAATATTTTTTTCTTTATCAATTCTCCAAAAAGGATATTCTAAATTTTTAGATTTTATTTTTTGTCTCATAAAATCAATAGATTTTAGATTTTTTTTTCTAGAAACTCTTGTTCCTTCCCATGGACTTTCATAAGGATTGAAAAGATTAAATTTAAAATTAAAACATTGTTGAAAAAATATCCCATATTTCTTTTTCAGACTAAAATTTTGCAGAATTTGAGGATTGGGTATTTCATCAGGATCAGAAAAAAAAACAAAGTCATTATCATTAACAAAATCCAATTTTTTAATAATAAAATCTCTTTGAATTTTTTGATTTTGCCAAGGATTATTGTTCGTTGGAAAAGAAATATCATGAATTATATATTTAATTTTTTTTTCATCTTGATTATTTTTAATTTTGAAATTTAATTTTTTTGAATTTCCTTTATGATCATATTTTGATTCACATATAACAAAAAAATCCACATAGTCTTTCAAAACTTCATATCTAAAATCAAATATAAAATTTTCATTAAAAAAAGTAATACAATCAATAATTTTGTTCATTGTTTATTATTAATCTTCAAAACTCCAATAAATGCTTCTTGGGGAATTTCAACTCTTCCAAATTGCTTGGCTCGAGACTTTCCTTTCTTTTGTTTGTCTAAAAGTTTTCTTTTTCTATCTCTGGCGCCACCACCATGAATTTTAGTAAGCACATCTTTTTTAAAGCCTTTAATAGTTTCTCTTGCAATAATTTTACCTCCAATTGCAGCTTGTACAGGAATCATAAAATTATGTCTTGGTATTAAATCTTTTAATTTCTCACAAACGTTTCTTCCTATTGATTGAGCAAAGTCTTTGTGAACCATCATGGCTAAAGCATCAACGGGCTCGGAATTTACTAAGATTCCTAATTTTACTAAATCTCCTTCCCTATGACCTATAATTTCATAATCAAAACTTGCATATCCACTTGTCATTGACTTAAGTCTATCATTAAAATCAAACACAACTTCATTCAATGGAATTTCATAGTTTAAAACCGCCCTATTTCCAGAATAGCTTAAATTTGTTTGAATTCCCCTTTTTTCCTGACAAATTTTAATTATAGAACCAAGATATTGATCTGGTGTAATAATTGTAGCTTTTATCCAGGGTTCTTCAATAAATTTTACATAAGTTGGGTCAGGCAAGCTTGATGGATTTTGTAACTCCATAACAGACCCTTTATTTAAATGAACCTTATAAACCACTCCTGGAGTAGTAGTTAACAAATTAATATCAAATTCTCTTTCTAATCTTTCGGTAATTATCTCCAAATGTAATAATCCTAAAAAACCACATCTAAATCCTAAGCCAAGAGCCGATGATGACTCTGGTTCGTAAGAAAAACTTGCATCATTTAATTGAAGTTTTGCCAAACCATCTTTTAGTTTTTGATATTCAGAACTATCTACAGGAAATAATCCACAAAAAACAACTGGTTTGCTTGGTTTAAATCCAGGCAATGCTTCTTTTAATGGTTTGTTTGCTTCACATATTGTGTCACCGACTTTAGTTTCTGATAAATTTTTTATACCAGTAATAATAAAACCAATTTCACCACTATTTAAATTTTCAACATCTTTAGGTTTTGGTGTAAAAACTCCAACCTTTTCTACAACATAATCTTGGTTTGAAGACATCATTTTAATTTTCATATTTTTAGAAATCTTTCCATCTATAACTCTAACCAAAATAACTACACCTAAATAAGAGTCGTACCAGCTATCAACCAATAGACATTTTAAAATTTTGTCCTTATGACCTTCTGGACTAGGCAAAGTCTCAACAATTTTTTCAAGAATATCTTCGATTCCTTGGCCAGTTTTTCCTGAACATGGTACAGCATTACTTGTATCTATTCCAATCACATCATCTATCTGCTTCTTGGTTTTTTCTACATCTGATGCTGGTAAATCAATTTTATTTAATACAGGAATAATTTCATGATTTATTTCCAGTGCCTGATATACATTTGCTAATGTTTGAGCTTCCACTCCTTGAGTGCTATCGACAATTAATATAGATCCTTCGCAAGCATACAAAGATCTACTAACCTCATAACTAAAATCTACATGTCCAGGGGTATCTATAATATTTAAAATATAATTTTTTCCATTTTTTGATTTATAATTTAGTTTAACGGTTTGAGCTTTAATTGTAATACCCCTTTCTCTTTCTATATCCATGGAATCTAAAACCTGAGCTTTCATTTCTCTTTCCGTAAGACCTCCACATTTATGAATAATTCTATCGGCAATAGTAGACTTTCCATGATCTATATGAGCAATAATTGCAAAATTCCTAATATTATTAATTTCGCTCATTAAGATCTTAATTTTGCGCTAGCTTTTTCTTCAACGTTGGAAATAATTTTCTGTGAAATTTCATTTAAATCTTTTTCAGTCAAAGTCTTAAAATCTGACTGAATAGTAACTTTTAAAGCTATTGATTTTTTATCTTTTGGTATATTTTCCCCTTCATATACATCAAAAATTTTGACATTTTTGATCATTAATTTATCAACATTTGAAATAATATCTATTAGCTCTTGTGCTTGAAAATCTTTTTGAACTACAAAAGCAAAATCTCTATCTGATTTTTGATAATCTGAAAAAGTTATTGTTGGTTTATCTTTTTTATTTTGACTTTTATATTTAACCAAATTTTCTAAGAAAATTTCAAATCCATAAGTATTATCAATTATTTTTGGATGAATTTTTCCAAAATTTGCTAACAATTTTGGGTAATTTTTTGTTATTATTGAGCCAGATTTGCCTGGGTGATAATAGCTAGGAGTATTTACATTAATTTTAGTTTCATTTTTATCTATACCTAATTCCACTAAGGTTTGTACAACATCTTTTTTTATATCATAAATATCTATTTGATGTTCTTTTCTAATACCGCAAACAACTGTTATCTGATCACCAGGTCTCTTTCCAATAAAAGAAGGTCCAATTTCAAACAATGATTGATTCTCAAAACCTCTATCTATATTCTTTTTTAAAAAATAAATTAAATTTGGATAGAGAGAACTTCTTAATACGTTTAAATCAGAGCTTATTGGATTAACAATTTTTACCTCTTCAACGTTTTCCCTAAAACTGTTGTTAATTTTTTCATCTGTAAACGACCAAGTAATAGTTTCTAAATACCCTTTCGAAGCAACTGACCTTTGGGCTAAGTGAAAATTTCTTTGAAAAAAGTTTAAAGTTGGTTTGAATCTTTTTTTTTCAGGTTCAAATGATTGGATTTTATCAAATCCTTTAATTCTTATTATCTCTTCAACTAAGTCAATTTGTCCACTTATATCTGGTCTCCAACTTGGAACTTCTACAATAAGTGCTTTGCTTTTTTTTTTAATTTGAAATCCTAAATCTTTCAAAATTCTAATTATATCATTGATTTTTATCTGTATACCGATTGTTTTAGTTGCTATAGTTGGATCAAATAATATCTTTTTAATCTCTATTTTTTTTGTAGATTGAATATCTAATTTTGATACCTCGCCTCCGCAAATTTTAACTATCATTTCAGCGGCTTTTTCTAAACCTATAGTAACAGAGTTTGGATCAATGCCTCTTTCAAATCTAAACTTTGCATCACTATTCAATTCTAATTTTTTTGCTGTCTTTCTGGTGATTTCAGGATCAAAATAAGCCGATTCTAACAATACATTTTTTGTATTAAGCTCCGTTCCAGATCTTGTGCCACCTATAATTCCTCCTAATCCTAATACTCCTTGATGATCTGAAATAACACACATTCCATCATCTAATTTATACTCTTTATTATCTAAAGCTTTAAAACTTTCTCCTTTCTTAGAATTTCTTACAATTATTCCCTTATTTATTTTGTCTACATCGTAAGCATGAAGTGGTCTATTTAGATCAAACATTACATAGTTTGTTATGTCAACAACTGCTGAGATTGGTCTCAAGCCTAATGAAAGAATTCTTGTCTTCAGCCACTCTGGACTTTCTTGATTTTTTATATTTTTAATAAGACAACTTCCAAATATAGTACAAGCTTGAAATTTACCTTTTTCTATTTTTACTTTTAAAGTTTGTTTACCATGTTTCTTTATTTTGACATTTTTATTATCTATTAGTTTTCCAAACCCTCCCGCGGAAAGATCTCTTGCTATTCCTCTAATACCTAGACAATCTGGTCTGTTTGGAGTTATCGATAGTTCTATTACATTGCCAGAATTACTATTAAAATAGCTTTTTCCTATTTTTGTTTTATAATTTTGATTTAATTCAATAATACCTTCACTTTCTTTAGATAAATTCAGCTCTGATTCAGAACAAAGCATTCCATAAGATGTTTCTCCTCGTATTTTCGAAACTTCCAATTTCATATTGTTCTTTGGTATTACTGACCCCGGTGGAGCATAAATAGTTAATAAGTTATCTTTTGCATTGGGTCCACCACAAACAACTTTTACTAATTCGTTTTCTCCAATATCAACATGACATAATTTTAATCTATCAGCATTAGGATGCTTTTCTGCTTTAATAATTTTTGCAATAACAAAATCGCTTAATTCATTTTTAAAAGGCTCGGCTTTTTCAACTTCTAAACCTATATTATTCAATTTTTCAATAATTTGTGCTTCAGTTTTGTTTGTTTTTAAATGATCTTTAAGCCAATCTTTTGTAAATTTCATTTGCTTAAACCTCTATAGTTTGTTGGAACATTTAAAGGATCAAAACCATAATAATTTAACCATCTATAATCACACTCAAAAAAAGATCTTAAGTCATTAATTCCATATTTTAACATAGCCAGTCTGTCTATCCCTATACCAAATGCAAAACCTTGAAATTTATTTGGATCAACTTTTGAATTTTTTAATACATTCGGATGAACCATTCCACAGCCAAGTATTTCTAACCACCTGTCTCCTTCACCTATTACAATTTTGTTATTTTCAACCCTGTATCCGATATCAACTTCTGCCGAAGGTTCTGTAAATGGAAAATGACTTGGACGAAATCTCATTTTAATTTTATCTACTTCAAAAAATTCTTTTATAAAATAGTTTAAACAACCTTTTAGATGACCCATGTTTATATTTTTATCAATGTGGAGGCCTTCAAGTTGATGGAACATGGGAGTATGTGTTTGATCACTATCACTTCTATATGTTCTTCCTGGTGCTATTATTTTAAAAGGTGGTTTTCCTTTTAACATTGTCCTTACCTGAACTGGGGAAGTATGTGTTCTTAATAACGTTTTCATATTTTCTTCAATATAAAAAGTATCATGCATATCTTTTGCTGGATGATTTTCGGGTGTATTAAGCGCGGTAAAATTATAATATTCATTTTCAACATCAGGACCCTCTTCAACACTAAAACCAATTTCTGAAAATATAGAAGAAATTTCATCAATTACTTGTGATACTGGATGTATTTTACCAATTCTAAAATCTTTTTCTGGTAATGTTACATCGTCTTTTTCTTTTTTAACTTGCTCATTTATTTCAGCTTCAGCTAGCTTAACAGCTTTATCATTAAATAATTTTGTTAGTTCTTGTTTTGTAATATTAATTTTGGAAGCTACTTTTTTTTTTTCTTCAGGAGACAATGATCCAAGCTTTTTAAATTCTGAATTTATTAAGCCATTTTTTCCAAAAATCTCAGTTCTTACAATATCTACTTCTTGAGAGCTTTGAGCCTTGATAAGTCTATCTTTTAATTCATCTTTTAATTTTTCAAAATTGGACATTTTTACAGATTATTTCTTAACAGAAGAAAAACAATAGTGAAGATTAATTAAGCGCTGCTTGGGCTTTTTTAACTATTGTCTTAAATGCTTCAGGATTATCATATGCTATTTCAGCTAAAATCTTTCTATCT
>CACAMG010000018.1 GCA_902533585.1 uncultured Pelagibacteraceae bacterium | reverse complement strand
TAAAATCTCTACCTTTTGGTGATGGCAAAGTCATACCATCAGGGTATTTTTCTAATTTTGGAAGATCTGATAAAGGATATGATTTAGGCATACCCCCTTTAGGATCATCATATAATATACATAGTACTTTCATTTTCTATCTCCTAATATTTAACTTATTTAAAAATAAAATTATTTTATAAAATTGTAGCATAGAAATATATCATTGATCAAACATATTATACTAAAGGGTATTTTTTCTTTGCTATAAATCTATTTAGAATTACTCCAAATAGTATTAATATAATAGAACCAAATATTATAGGGTTTAAAAGATAATTATAAGATGCAGATGCCATTAAAACTATTACTGGGTTGCCTCCAGCTGGAGGATGTGTAACATTAAGCAATATCATTAACCCAACTGCTATGCCTACAGCAAAGGGTATTGCCAAATATAAAGGAAGAGGTATAAAATTGACAAAAATAACACCAACACTAGCAGTTAATAAATGACCAAAAAAAATATTTTTTGGTTGTGCAAAAGGGCTTTCTGGGTAACCAAAAAGTAAAACCATAGTTGACCCAAAAGAAGCAATTAAAAATATTCCATAACTCGTTTTATATGTAAGCAGAGTTAGAGCACCAATGGTAATAATAGAAAAACAAGTTGCAAAAAATGATTTTTTTAAGTTTTCATTTTTCATAATATTCTTTCAGGGCTTTAGATAAAGTTCTAAAAGGTAGTTTTAAACATTCTTTTCTAGGTTTATTTTTTTTATTAAACAATTTATTAAAATCTCTCCATTCCTTAGAAAAATTTATATTATTATTTTCAAAAAATATATCTGCAACTTTAATTAAATTTATTATACTTTTTATAGATTTGTTAATAGATTTTCTGGATAGTAAGCTCACAGATGCTTGACAATATATACAAGATTTACCTTGGTACCCAAAGTCTAATATTGCATTTTTTTTTATCTTTAAGCTTATCTTCATATCATCACCACATAATGCATTTTTAAGCTTTGATGAGTGAGTATAATTTGTAAGTAATTTATTATTTTCTGTGTTAGATGCTATTTTTAAAATTTCTAAATCCATTTATAATTCTTTTAATTAAATATTAATATTTTATATTTAATTTAATGAATGAAAACAATATTTATGCTGCAATAAATGAAGACAAAATGATCACATATAATGTAGAATATTATCAAAATGATAGATTATAAAAAAGCAATATCGATAATAAAAAAAAATAAAATTAAAATTAATTCAGAAGTAATATTATCTATTAATTCGATAAATAGAATTTCTTCTTCTAACGTTTATTCTCCCTGCAATTATCCCGCAGCAAATAATACATCTTTTGATGGTTATGCCGTAAATTCAAAAGAAACTAAGAATTTAACAAAAAGTAAATTTGAAAAATTTAAAATTATAAAAACTCTTGCTGCTGGAGATAATCCTAAAATTAAAAAAGTTCCAAAATTTTCATCTATAGAGGTTATGACAGGAGCTATAATTCAAAAGCCATTTGATACCGTAATACCTATTGAAAATATTAAATACTTTCCTAATAAACATAAGCCCATTTATATTATTGTTAACAAAAAAATAAAAAAAAATAATAATATAAGATTTTCTGGATCAGATTATAAGAAGGGGGAAACTGTATTAACAAAAGGTCAGATTATACAACCAAATCATATTTTAGCTTTTAAAACACTTGGCATAGAGAAAGTTTTAGTAAAGAAAAAACCTAAAATAGTTTTCTATAGTACAGGAAATGAAATTACAAATGATGTTAAGATTCCTAATTGGAAAGTTAGAAATTCAAACAATCACTATTTAAAATCTTTTTTAAAAAATTTTCCTATTGAATTTAAGGAAAAAAAAATATTAAGAGATAATGATAGTGAAAAATTTAAAAAAGAAATTAAAAATAATCTAGCATCAAATGTTGATATGGTTGTAACTTGTGGAGCAATTTCTGCTGGTAAATTTGATTTTGTACCTAAAATAATAAAACACTTTAGATTAAAAAAGTACTTTAAAGGTGTAACAATAAGACCTGGAAAACCTTTAATGTTTGCTAAATTTAAAAAACAAATGGTTTTTTTTGGATTGCCAGGAAACCCAATTTCTTCTGCAGCTTGTTTCAGATTTTTTATATTGCCCTTTTTTTATTTGTCTTTAGGAGCGAAGGCAGATACACCAATTATTGCTCAAATTAAAAGTACTTTTATAAAGAAAAAAAATTATACTAGATTTATCAAAGGTAGATTGTTGTTTTCAAATAAAGGAAGAGCTGAATTTAAAATATTTAAAGGTCAAGAATCTTATAAAATTAATCCTTTTTCTAAATCTAATTCATGGGGGTTTTTTACTGAGGGAAAAACTATTTTTAAAAAAGGAACTTTTATAAAATGCTATTCATCAACAGGTATTAATGAATTATTTATTAAATAGTTAAATTTTGTTGAGTAAAATTAGAATAGGTATTAAAAATCCATAATGATAGATTTAAAAAATCCAAGAGTTGCAATTCCTTTGGTTTTAATAGCTGGGATTTTATGGTCATTTGGACCTTATGTTGTAAGACATATTGATGAAGCACAACAAGTTCCTTGGCAATATCTATTTACCAGAGGAATTGTAATTTTCATATTGTTAAATTTATATTTGTTTTTTGAAGAAGGTATTAGTTTTTATAAAAATTATTTTAAAATGGGAATTTCCGGCGTTATTGGAGGAATTGCATTAGGAATGGCAATGATTACTTTTATATGGTCTATAACCAATACTACTGCTGCCATTACATTGCTTTGCTTGGGTTCAATGCCTTTTATCACTGCTTTTTTAGGATTTTTGTTTTTAAAAGAAGAAATTTCAATAAGTGTTTGGGTAGCAATTAGCATTGCTTGCATAGGAATATTAATCATGGCATTTGGAAATACCGAAAAAAATTCTTTAACTGGATTTTTTTATGGAATAACTTCGTCAATAGGTTTTTCAATATTTTCAGTGACCTTAAGATGGAAAAAAGAGACTCCAAAATTTACTACTGTAGCAACAGCTGGGTTTTTTTGTTTCCTTTTCTCATTGGCAATTATAATTATTAATGATTTATCTTTTTTATCAACACCAAAGAATCAGAGTCTATTTTCATTACATGGGTCTTTAGTATGTGTAGGTCTAGTTTTATATTCAATTGGTTCAAAAAATATTCAAGCAGCAGAATTAACATTGTTATCTCTTACAGAAATAATAGGCGGAATTTTTTGGGTATGGTTACCAATGCTTGGAATAAATGAAGTGCCTAGCAATAGCACAGTAATTGGTGGGTTTTTTATATTTTTGTCTATTATCTATTACAGTTTAATAATTAAAACAAATAGGCGATTTATAGGGTTAAACTAAGCTCAAATATGACCATTCAAAAAAAAATTGTAAACAGTTGGAATGAATGGGACCCATTGAAACATGTTATTGTTGGTAGGGCTGACGGTTGCTGCATACCTGCACCTGAACCTGCGCTAGATGCAAAAGTTCCAGAAGATTCAGATATGAAAGGAAAACATGGTCCAAGAACAAAAGATTCTATAGATAAAGCAAATGAACTTCTTGATAATTTTGTAAGTATTTTAGAAAAGAGAGGTATAAAAGTAGACAGACCAGAGCCATTAAACTTTAATCAAAAAATTGCAACACCAGATTGGAGTGCCGAAAGCATGTTTGGATGTATGCCTGCTAGAGATGTTATTCTTACTGTAGGAAATGAAATTTTAGAAGCAACTATGAGTTATAGATGTAGATGGTTTGAGTATTTAAATTATCGCCCACTTATTCAAAAGTATTATAACTTAGATCCAAATATGAGACACGAGTCTGCCCCAAAACCTAGACTTACTGATGCTGACTATAGAAAAGATTATCTATCTGATAAAATTGGAATTCAAAAAAGACTTGATTGGACAGCTAAAAAATTTTTTGTAACAACAGAGGAAGAGCCTCTTTTTGATGCAGCAGATATCTTGAGATTTGGTAAAGATTTAGTTGTACAACATGGTTTTACCACAAATTTAAAAGGAATTAATTGGTTAAAAAGACATTTTAAAGACCATAGAGTGCATGCTGTAAACTTTCCTGGTGATCCTTATCCAATACATATTGATGCAACATTTACACCTATCAAACCTGGGTTAATTATTAATAACCCTCAAAGAAAACTTCCCAAAGAACAAAGAAAACTATTTGAAGATAATGATTGGAAAATAATTGACGCTGCTCAACCAGCTCACAACTCTCCGCCAGAATTATGTTACTCATCGGTTTGGCTATCAATGAATGTTCTAGTCTTAGATCCTAAAACAGTATGTGTTGAAAAAAGTGAGGTTTACCAAGCTGAACAATTAGACAAACTCGGAATGGAAGTCGTACTTGTTGATCTTAGAGATGCTTACGCATTTGGCGGAGGTTTACACTGTTCAACAGCTGATGTTTATAGAGAAGGCAAGCTCGAAGATTATTTTCCAAAACAGTAGCTAGCTTGGATTTTTCTTTAAATATTCAATATATTTTATAACTTCATCAAACTTTTCATCTTCTATATCTTTATAACTAGAATTAAATCTACTTTTCACGCAAATAGCTACATGAGCATAAGGATTACGTCCTTTAGGGTGGTTTGGATGCTCAGGCAGTTGACCTTGTAAATAATCACCAGCTTCCTGAATAATTTTCCAGATTTTGCTTGCGTTTTCTTGATTCAAGTATTTTTAGTTTTTTGTAGTTTTATCTACATTAAAACTTTCTAACCTAGAAGTTATTTTTTCCTTTATTTGTTCTTCTTCTTTTCCTTTATTCTGATCTTTAAAATTTATTTTGTTTAATTCTCTTTGTCTTAGTCTTTCATCTTTAATTCTTTCTTGCTCCTCCTTTAATTTTTGTTCTTTATCAAACTTTTCTTCCCACTCTTTAATTTTTATGCTTTCCATTTTTTTACGTTGTTCTTCTTCTTCTTTCATTATTTTAATAACTTTATTTTTACGTCTTTGCTCTTTTAATTCTTTACTTTTTTGTTCCTCTTCTCTTACTTTTAAATCAATGTCTTTTCTATTTTGTTCTTCTTCTCTAGATTGCATTTGTTTTTCTTTTGTTCTTAAATCTTTTCCAAACAAGCTTAAATCTTCTTCTTTTTTTATTAATCTTTCATTTTCCATTTTTTGTTTATCTTCTTTAATTCGGACCTCTTTTTCTTTTGCTTTTAAATCATCTTCTTTTAATTTTAACTTTTCTTGAATTTTTTTTAATTGTTCTTCACGGATTCTAAGTTCTTTTTTCTCTTTATGGACTTTATTAGTCTCTTCCAGCTTCTTTAACTTAATCTCTCTTATTTTTTTCTGTTCCTGGTTTTTTTTATAACTACTATATGCTGTACTTATAGATTTGGCAGTAAAAGTAGCTAACGTAGATAAACCAACTTTATTAATATTTTTTTTTATTTTTTTTTTCTTTTTCATTTTCTATAAAATATATTTCACCAAACTTTTTGGATTCACACAAGTATAAGTTTAAAATTTAATACTCTACACAACTTGAAGTAGATATATTGATATATCTAATAATAATTAGTATAGATTAAAAAAACTATTTTTTCTCTGAACTTGAAAGGTCAACACCAGTTTCAGGATCAAGTTGAATACCTAATGGGGTGATATTTCTAGGCAAAGGAGTAAAGGTATTGTCATTTTCAGTAATTACATCAATAGGTCTTCTGGTCATCCTATATATTCCAAATAAACCAATTATTGTGTGAAATATAAACAAAAATATAAACAAGCCATTAGGTCCTAAATTTTTCATAAAAAAAGAACATATGAAAGGCGCTATCATTGCACTAACTCCAAAGATAATTTGCATACCCGCTCCAGCGGAAACAAATTTTTCTTTTGGTAAAAAATCATTTACATATGCAAGATTAAGTGAAAACAAAGGCAAACACATTCCTGCATACAAGCTTATAAATACATAAAATAAAATTTTTTGATTTGTTATATGTAAAATTGTTGTTTTCCAATCTGAAGATAGATTCATAAAATCTGGAGATTGTGAAACAGAAAAAAAGCAAAGAATAGCAAAAATCGAACCCAATAAAGTAGTTATGATTAATATTATTCTTCTATCGAAACGATCAGATAAATAACCTATTGGCCACTGAAATAAAGCTCCTGATACTGTAATTAGAAATAAAAATAAAGAAATTTCAAGAAGAGAAAAGTTCATCAAAGCTCCATAAACCGCACCTAAAGTAAATATTGCAGGATGAATAAATCCAGTACAAAACATACTTACAGTTGCTAGAGGAGAAATTTTGTAAAGTTCTTTTACTTTAATTGAAGATATTTTTTTAAAAATTGGAGGTTTACGTTTAGTAAGAAGGATTGGAATTAAAGCTATAGATAACAATAAAGAAACTAATATAAAAGGTTCATAATTTTTTGGATTACTAAAGTTTAGTAACAGCATGCCTATTCCTAATCCAATAAAAGTTATCATCATATAGATTGACAATACTTTTCCTCTAGTTCTATTTGTTGCTCGGTCATTTAACCAACTTTCTACAACAACAAAAATACTTATAATACTAAAACCAGTTATAAATCTTCCTAATATCCAAATATAAGGATTTACAATAATTGCATGAAGTAAAATACTTAAAGATGCCATTGATGCAAAAGCAGCAAAAACTCGAATATGTCCTACTTTGCTTACTAAGCCTGGGACAATATTTGCTCCTAAAAAATATCCAATAAAATAACCAGACATCAAAGCACCTGTAGCTATGATATTAAAATTTTCTAATACTGCCCTTACCCCTAATAAATTACCTTGTAGACCATGAGCAATAATAAGAGTCCCATATCCTAAAAAAAGAGCCCAAGAATTTTTAAATAACTTTCCCATTTTTTGAGTGAGTATGCCTTTTGGTTAAAAAAGCAAGTAGTTAATTTTTTATTATGTTTTTTTTAAGGCGAGGAAAGAGTGAGTAGCGATTGTAAGTATAATTACAGCACCTCCAATTATTGTCTCTAAACTTGGTTGTTCTTTAATTACTAACCATACCCAAAAAGGACCTAGCACTGTTTCAAGTAAGAAAAACAGATTTACTTCTGCTGCACTTATATATCTTGGTGCCAAAGTAATTAAAACGAATGGGATAGCTACACAAAATACACACATAGTTGGAATAATTAAATAATCACTTCCTTTGATGTTTAAATTATCAGCGAAAAACAGAGCTATTAATGCGATTAAAAATTTAGCTACCATAGCTGAAGGTATTAGGTTAGCTTTAGTTTTTCCAGCTCTTATTATCACCGCTCCAGCTGCCAGACCTAAAGCACAAATAAAACCATAAATATTTCCTTTGATGTCTCCTTTCTCAAATGAGTCTATAAATATATATATCACAGCAAGAGTTGTTATTATTATTGCTACCCATGTTTTTTTGTCAGGATATTCTTTTAAAAAAATAAAGCTTATTAAAGCTGATAACATTGGAGCTAGACTTACCATTATTAAAGTATTAGCAACGTTTGTGTTTTCAATGGAATAAACAAATAAGATATTTGTTACTAAGAAAGTACATATATATCCAATTCCATGCCAACCACCTTCAATTAAGGAAGTAAAAAGTTTTTGCTTTTGTACAATTATTAATCCTATAAAAACTACAAAAAAAGGTATGAATCCTCTATAAAATATTAAATTCCAAGAATCCACATTAGATAATCTAATAAGCAAACTGTCAGGAGTGATAAACATTATAGCTGTAAATGCTAGCAGTGTTCCTTTATGTTGATCTGATAAATTTTTCATAAGTTTAATTTTATAAATTCTTTTACATCATCTAAACCAAATAGTTTTTTAGAACAAGTTTGTTTTTTGCATATGATTAAAAAGTCATTTTCTTTATCATCTTTATATATTATCGAATATCTTCCAAAATAATTTTTTAAAATATAATCTTTAATATTTTTTAGTTTTTCAATATTTCCATGAAATGTTAAAGTTATATTTTCATCACATATATCTAATACTTTTATATAACTGAACATTTGTGAAAAATTAAAATTTATTAATGAATGAAAAGTTTTACTTAAAATTTCAATTTTATTTTTTAAATTTTCATTTGCTGTAATATTAGATATTTTATTAATTACATAAAGAAATACGCTGTTGCCATTTGGAATATTATTATCAGTTAAATCAACTGGGTTAGCAAATAAATCATTATTTTTTATCCGGTTTTTTTGAAGACAAGCAGATTTTTCATTGAAGAAAATATTCCAAGCTTCTTCGGTAACCGATATGCTTTTTGACAAAGCTGATTTGTCATTGTTAATTTCATATAAAGAAATAAGTAATAATGAATAATAAGCATAATCTTCTAAAAATACATTTACTTCTTCGTTATTTTTTTTATAACAATGGTAGATTTTTTCAGATAATTCTTGCGATAACAAATTTATTTTCGTTTCTGTTAATTCTTTTAATTTTTTGTCATTTAAAATTATAGAGGAATGCAAGTTCGTATAAAGCCATAGACAGTTCAAATCAGTTTGAATTTTTTTGTCAAAAAAAGGTTTTTTTCTTTTTTTTCTTTCACCTAGTAATTTTTTTTCCAAATCAATTATTTTTGTTTTTTCTTCATCAGAAAATAATAATTGTTCTTTTTCTACTAAAATGTTGGATTTTTCAAAGTTACCTTCTTTAGAAATGTCGTATTTTTTTTCAAACATCGACAGTTTATCTTTAAGGTTGTTTTCTAACTCTTCATATTTCCATACATAGTATTTTCCTTCAACACCTTCGCTATCAGCATCATAAGCAGAACCATACAAATTATTATCTACAATAAACTCAGAATTAATAAAATTAATAGTTTGATTAAGCTTATTTTTAAAATATTCGCTGCTGGTATCATTAACAAATTGATTTAATAAATTTACAAAAAGCGCATTGTCATAAAGCATTTTTTCAAAATGGGGGACTATCCATTTTTCATCTACTGTATATCTTGCTATTCCTCCTTCAAGGTGGTCGTAAATACCTTTTGAAGATATATTTTTTAAAAGATTTTCAACATGTTTAAAAAAATTTTTATTTTTTTTTTTTAAATAAAAATAAAAAATCGCATCATAAATATAAAATTGTGGAAACTTTGGTGCTCCTTTAAATCCACCATTTTTCTCATCTAAATATCCTAGAATTTTTTCTATAAAAGGTTCTAAATCTTGTTTTAACACTGCGGTTTTACGATGAAGTTCTTCAAAGACCTGTTGCATTTGAGATGATTGATCAATAATTTTTTCTCTATTTTCTAAATAAACTTTTGAAACGTTTTCTAAAACTTGAGTGAAACTTGGTCTTTGATGCATTTCTTTTGGCGGGAAATAAGTACCGCCAGTAAAAGGCACAGCGTTTTCATCTAAAAACATTGATAAAGGCCAACCTCCCTGAGCACCAGTAAGTATTGCAAGACTTCTTTGAAAAACAAAATCAAGATCTGGCCTTTCTTCTCTGTCTACTTTTATATTTATGAATTTTTCATTCATAATTTTTGCAGTTTCGACATTTTCAAAACTTTCATGAGCCATTACATGGCACCAATGACAACTTGCGTATCCTACACTTAAAAATATTGGTTTCTTATTATTCTTTGCTTTTTCTAAAGTTTCTTTGTTCCAAGGCAACCAATCAACAGGATTATTTTCGTGTTGTTTTAAATAAGGGCTTTTTTCGTTTTTAAGTTGGTTTGACAATTTTAATTATTTGAATTTGCGCTTAATAATGAAAGTTGAGTTATCTTGTCATTCCCAACTTCATCTACTATTTCAACAGGATATTCACCAGTAAAATAATGATCAGTCAGCTGAGGATAGGAATTATTACGACCTTCAAATCCCATAGCTTTATATAATCCATTTAATGACAAAAATTTTAATGATTTTGCATTTATAAAATCACAAATTTCATCTACGGATTTATTAGCAGCTAAAAGTTCTTTTTTCGTTGGCATATCTATACCATAGTAATCTGGAAATTTTATTTCTGGGCTAGCAATTCTCAAATGAACTTCTTTAGCACCAGCATCATAAAGCATTTTCACAATCTTATAAGATGTTGTACCTCTAACAAGAGAGTCATCAACTAAAATAATTTTTTTGTCTTTTATAGAAGATTTATTTGCATTTAATTTTAATTTTACTCCAAAGCTTCTTATTTTTTGCGTAGGTTCAATAAATGTTCTACCTACATAATGATTTCTAATTAAACCTAAATCAAAATTTATTCCTAATTTTTGACTATATCCTAAAGCTGCAGCATTTCCTGAGTCTGGTACAGGAACCACAAGATCAGCTTTTATTTTATCCTCATTTGCCAATTCTTCACCAAATTTTTTTCTATATTCATACGCAGTTTTTCCATTTAAAATACTATCAGGTCTTGAAAAATATATATATTCAAATACACAAGGTTTGATTTTTTTTGGAGGAAAAGGTTTTAAACTTTTAAGTTCATTATTTTCAACGTAAACAATTTCTCCATTTTCTACCTCACGAATAAATTTAGCTCCAATAATATCTAATGCACAAGTTTCTGAAGTAAAAACATAAGAATTCTTTAATTTTCCTATTACTAGAGGTCTTATTCCAAAAGGGTCTCTTACACCGATTAAAGTATTTTGGGCAATCATAACTAGCGCATAACCTCCTTGAATTTGAAAAACAGCATCAATAACTCTATCAATAGTTTTCTCTCTCTTTGATTTTGCAATAAGCTGTACAATTGTTTCAGTGTCTGAGGTTGTGTAAAAAATAGCACCTTCTTTTACTAATTTATTTCTAAGAGTGATAGCATTAGTCAAGTTTCCATTATGTGAAATAGCAATCCCACCTGCATTTGTATCAGCAAAGAAAGGTTGAATATTTCTTAATGCTGCACTACCTGTTGTACTATATCTATTGTGTCCAACAGCGAATTTACCAGGTAAATTTTTTAAAATTTTTTCTTTATTAAAATTATCCCCAACTAAACCAAATCTTTTTTCTGAATGATAGTTTTTTCCATCATAAGAAACTATTCCGCAACCTTCTTGACCTCTGTGTTGTAGTGCATGCAAACCAAGTGCTGTTAATGTTGAAGACTCCAAAGAATTACTAATACCAAAAACTCCGCATTCTTCTTTGAGTTTAGGATTATAATTCTTGTACTTTATCTTTTGCATCTTCATATTCTTTTTTGTTAGGAAGTTCTTTTATAAGGTAGTTACTACCCTTTTCAACATAAGGAAATGTAAATGATTTTTTTGGATTAATTGGCCATTTTTCATAATTATAAACAATATTAATAGTTGCAAATATACAAACTGAAATAATATATGCTCTTAAAAAACCAAAAAAGAATCCAAAAAGTTTGTCTATCGTTCCAAGACCTGAATAAGAAACAGCTTTACTTAAACCTCTATTTATAAGCAATATTATAAATATTACTATTATAAACAAACCAATACCAAGAGAAATGTCAAGAACATACTCGTTGTCTATAAAATCTTTAACATGAGGTTTAACCTTTGGAAAAAAAACTAATGTAACAACATAAGCAAGCAACCACTTAGAAGCAGCAAGAATACTTAATAAAAAACCTTGTTTACTACATTTAATTAAGGATAAAATTGTTAATATTAAATAAACTAAATCAAAAAAAGAAATTTTTTCAAATATATCTAAAAAAAAATCCATTTATTTAATTAATTTGATCAAATGGTTTAATTTTTAAAATTAAAGCAGGTAGCAGTGTTAAAACCGATATCATTGCAAGCATCATTGCTATTCCAGTAAATATACCAAAATAAATTGTAGGAATAAAATTAGACAACATTAGTATAGAAAAACCAAAAACTATTGTAATAGAAGTATTTAATATTGCTATACCAACAGTCGAATGACATTCTTTTAAAGTTTTTTCATAATCTTTTAATTTACGAAATTCTTCTTTAAATCTGTAAATGTAGTGAATGCTGTTGTCCACAGCAATACCAATTGTAATTGCCGCTATAGTTATAGTCATCATATCTAAAGGTATACCCGCCATTCCTATGATTCCTAAGATAAAGAATGCAGCAATAAAATTTGGTACGACGCCGATTAAAGATAGTTTTAAGTTTTTAAATAATATAAAAAACATAGCAAATATTCCAATCATAACGAATCCAAGTGTTAAAATTTGAGATTTAAATAAACTTTGAAGAAGATTATTAAATAAAATTAATACTCCGGCTAATTTAAATTCATTTTCATTGATTTGAAGTTTATTTTTAATGTCATATTTAATTTGATTTATTAAATCATTTCTTTTTAGATTTTCTTTTGAATCTTTAATTCTCAAGCTTATTCTGGCTTCTGAGTCTTTTATAGAAATATAAGGATCTATTATTTCTCTTTTAATAGTATCTGGTATTTTTGAATAAAGAACACCCATTTCCAATGTTCCTAGTGGTTTATTATTATTTAGCTGAGTAGCAACTTGTACTATTGATGAAAAAGATAGCACTTTTCCTACTGGCTCTAAACTTTCTAAATAATTGTGAACTTTATTTATTTTATCAATTTTGTCTTTAGTAAACCAATATTTTTCATCATTTTGATCTTCGTCATCGCCCCAATCATCATCATCTTCTGTTTTTGTATTATCCATGTCTTCTTTTGGGAATTTTATAATTACTTCTAGAGGGGTGGTGCCTCCCAACTTTTCGTCGATAAGTTTCATACCTTTATATATTTCTGTGTTCTTGCTGAAGTAATTTATAAAACTATTTTCTACTTCAAGGCGGCTAATACCAAAAATACTTAAAATTATTACAATTATACTAGTTCCAAAAATTATTTTTTTTTTGTTAATTGAAATTTCTCCTAAAAAATGTGTGATTTTAGATTTTTTGTTTTCAGCAACCTCACCATCATTGCCTGGAATAAAATTAATAAGGGTAGGCAATAAAGTAAAAGTGATTATAAAAGAAACAATTAAACCTATTGTCATCATCCAACCAAAATCAATTACTGGTTTTATTTCGCTAAAGATTAAAGATAAAAACGCACAAATAGTTGTTAGCGCAGTGTAAAGTATAGGCCAATACATTTTTCTAGTTGTCATTAAAATTATTTCTAATTTACTTAAATTTTGATTTTCTTTTTTTAATTGTAAGAAACGTGTGCTCATATGGATATTCATTGCCATTGTTAAAATTAACATTAATGCAATAAAGTTTGATGAAATTACTGTTACCTTCCAACCTATAAGACCAAGTAAACCGGTCATAATTATAACCGAAAAAAAACAACTACTTATAGGAACTATAATCCATATTATTTTTCTAAAAACAAACCACAGGGTAGATATAATAAAAAATAGAACTCCTACACCAAATACAACTATATCACTTTTAATAAATGACATCATATCATCAGCAATCATAGGGATGCCCCCAAGATGTATTTTGGCAACGGAACTATAGCTTTTGATTATTTTTCTAATTTCTAGGATATTTTCATGATTTTTTTTCTTTAAACTATCTTTATATTTTTCAAGCTCTTGTTTACTTTTAAATTTTTTTTGATTCTGATTTTTTTTGATGTAAACAATTATACCTGTTGTTTTACCATCTTCGCTTATTACAAAATTTTTAAATACTGGACTATTCAAAATTTCTTTAAAACCTCTGTCCCTATCTATTCCATCACTTTTTAAAGTGCTAAAATTTTTAAGTCTATCGCTTAAAGTTTCATCAGTACTATTTAACAAAGGGATATCTAAAAGAGTTACAACGCTGTGAACCCAGTTCAAACTTTGTATTTTATATTTTAAACTAAGCAGATTATTAATTGAGCTTTCCGAATTCATAGCCTCTTCAGGAGAAAAAGTTAAAACTAAAAATTCTCTAGCATTATATCTTTTTGTTATTTCCTTGAGATATTTAAGATCTGGATCGCCCTCAATTAATAAAGTATCCGAAGAGGCATCTAATCTGAAATCTTTGGAGAAATATCCAAAACTAACTAAACAAATTAGTAAAATAACAAAAATTGTTTTTGGTTTTTCTATTATATTTTTTTGATAAAAAGCTGCTAACATTCGTTACTAGCTTATATATTTTATATTAGGTATTTTGGGTATCCCTAAATTTTGTAAACATAGCTTCAAATTCGAGCATAATATTGCCTGTAGGTCCATGACGTTGTTTGCCTATTATTATTTCTGCAAGATTTGAAACTTCATTCATTTTGGCTTGCCACTCAGCATGCTCTACTGTAGCGGGTCTTGGCTCTTTTCTTTCAAGATAGTATGCTTCTCTATATACAAACATAACAACATCAGCATCTTGTTCAATTGAGCCAGATTCTCTTAAATCAGATAGCATTGGTTTTTTGTCATCTCTTTGCTCTACTGCTCTAGATAATTGAGATAATGCAAGC
>CACAMG010000017.1 GCA_902533585.1 uncultured Pelagibacteraceae bacterium | reverse complement strand
GATTAAAAAAATTACAGTTCACTGGTAGAGCGAGATGTTTTGATACTGAAGAGGCAGCTTACAAGGCTGTCAAAAACAGAAAATATAAAGATGGTGATATTATAATTATTAGATATGAAGGACCAAAAGGTGGTCCTGGAATGAGAGAAATGCTTCAAACTACTGGAGCCATCTATGGACAAGGAAAAGGTGAAAAAGTTGCACTTATAACTGATGGAAGATTTTCTGGCGCCACAAGAGGATTTTGTATTGGACACGTTGGTCCAGAGGCATCTGTAGGTGGACCAATAGCATTGCTTAGAAATGGAGACATAATTGATTTAGATGCGAAGAAGGGCACAATTAATGTTCGTTTAACCAAAAAAGAATTTGCTAAAAGAAGAAAGAGATGGAAACCAAAAAAAATTAACTTTGGAAATGGAACACTTTGGAAATATGCACAAACTGTAGGACCAGCTTATTTAGGTGCTCCAACACATCCAGGTGGTAAAAACGAAGTAAAAACATACGCAGATATTTAATGAAAATAAGACCTGTAATTCTTTGCGGGGGCGCTGGAACAAGACTTTGGCCTAAGCAAAAAAAACATCAAGCAAAGCAATTTATAAACTTTGGTAATTGGACTTTGTTAGGCAAAACTCTGGAGAGAGTAAAAGCATCTATATTTGATGCACCAATTATAAGCACTAATTCAAAATATCTAAAACAAGTAAAACAACATCTTAAAAAGCACAAAATAAGAAAGTTTAAAATAGTTTTAGAACCAGCAAAAAGAAATACAGCTCCTGCTATATTAAGTACGGCATTAATCAAAGATATTCCAAATGAACAACCTTTAATGTTTTTAGCTGCTGACCATTTGATAGAAAAGGTAAGTTTATTCAATAAAGCTATAAAAAAAAATCAGAAAAATTTAACTAAAAGTAATATTTTTATTTTTGGCATTAAACCAACAACACCTTCTAGTGAATTTGGTTATTTTCTAACTAAAAAAATTAAAGGAAATATTAATAAAGTATCAAGATTTGTTGAAAAGCCTAAAAAGGCAAAAGCAAAACAAATTATTAGAAAAAAAGGTTATTGGAATTCTGGTATGTTTTATCTTAGAAAAGATTCAATCATCAATAATTTCAAGAAATATCAACCAAATATTTACCGAAACTGTAACAAAGCTGTAATAAAAGCAAAATATAAAAGCAATGTGTACTATTTAAATAAACAAGCTTTTAATCAAGCAACAGCAAAATCATTTGATTATGCTGTATTAGAAAAAGCAAAAGAAATTAACGCTATAAAGTTAGATATTCCATGGTCTGATTTAGGTTCTTGGAAAGAGATCTGCAAAATGTATGGACGTAATAAGAGAAAATACTTTAAAAAGAAAAATGTCTTTCATAGACCGTGGGGAAGTTATGTTAATCTATTTGATGGTAAAGAATTCTTGATTAAAGAGTTATATGTAAAATCTAAAGGTATCCTAAGCCTTCAAAAACACCACCACAGAGCTGAACATTGGGTAGTTACTCAAGGTAAACCTAAAATTACCTTAAATAAGAAATATTTTACAATGAAACCTGATGAAACTATTTTTATACCTTTAGGATCGATCCATAGAATAGAAAATCCTTATAAGAAACCTGTGAAAATTATTGAAGCACAAGTTGGATCTATACTAAAAGAAAGTGATATTGTTCGTTATCAAGACATATATGGTAGAGTAAGATAAATTTATCTCTCAACATGGAAAATCATGTTTTTTTTTTAGTTCTATTAGCTACATTTATGCACGCAGTTTGGAATGGAATGGTTAAAAACCATCCTGATAAGGCTGTTGCTGTTGCAGCAATTGTTACTGGACATATACCTTTGGCAATAGTTGCTATTATTTTTTTACCTGCTCCAACTATAGATTGTATTCCATACATAATTGCTAGTGCAATTGTTCATCAAGGTTATCAATGGTATTTACTAAGTGCTTATCAAATAGGTGATCTAACTAAAGTATATCCAATAGCGAGAGGCTTTGGCCCTTTAGTTGCAACACTCATCTCAATTTTAGTTTTAGGTGTACTTCTTAAAAGTTTAGTAATTTTATCAATTTTATTAATTTGTTTTGGTATAATGATCTTAGGGTTATTGGATAAGAAAAATAAAAACTTTAAAGTTTTACAGCTTTCTTTATTTACAGGATTTTTTATAGGTCTTTATTCATTAGTAGATGGTTATGGTGCTAGAGTAAGTTTATCGCCAATAGTTTATATGAGTTGGTCATTTATACTAAGTGCTACATTATTCCCTATAGTTCTAAAAATTAAAAATCATAAAAATATCTTTCAAAACGTATTTAATAGTGGAAAAAAGATATTTTGGATTGGTGGAACTTTATCATACATAATTTATACAATAGTAGTTTGGGCGTTTACAAAAGCTCCAATCCCAATGGTTGGTGCTTTAAGGGAATCCAGTATATTTTTCTCAATATTTATTGGATATTTCTTTTTAAAAGAAAAGATTACTCCAACAAAGGTATTTTCGATTGTATTAATCCTTGCTGGAGTTATCGGTTTAAAGCTATTTTAAAACCAATTATTTGGAATAATTATATAGTGAATAGCAAGCACTATTCCAACGGATACACTTAGACCAAAGATCATTTTAATGAAATCTTTACCAATAAGTGGGAAAACATATTTAAACTTATAGTCTTTATTCATCGTTGAAATTGCCAATTCTCTTCCACATAATAATCCAACAAAAACCCAAGTAGTTGACATAGGAAGGTCATTTAATTCTTTAAAGTAAAATAAAACTGCAGCGTAGATTACGTTAATAATGGTAGCAGAACGAGCATATCTAGTTCCAGTTTTATCCAAAACTACTTTTTGTATAGGTCCACCATGAATATAAAAAATATAAAATAATAAGATTGTAAAATAAGCCATTACTGTAAGCAAAAGAGTAGGGCTTAATTGCCTTGGTAAATATACGGCAATATTTGCAACGTCATGTGATAACCAAACCCACCACAACCAACCAGAAGTAACCCATACGGAGTTACGCCAAAATCCAATCCATTTTTCATCAACTTCATCTAATTTTTCATTAATTAGTTTTGATATAAGTATCCAGGCAATATAAGCAACTACTGCAGCTAAGCCGTAACCAACAACACTCTTCATCAACATTTTTTCCAAAACTACAGTTGATGCAAAAGCAGATAAAACTAAAAAAGTTGTAGAGACAGGAATACCAACTCTTGTTAATAATAATAGTATTCCCGGAGCAACAGCATGGTACCACTGTATTTCCTGATAAGGTATTCTTGTTAACCTTCCATATGAGATATCACCATCATAAGCATACCAACCCCAACCAAGTGCTAATATCATTACAAATGATGCAGACGCAGCAAGAGTATACCATTTAAACCACTTTTGTTTTGAAGCTATAAATGTACCTAAAGTTTGTATCGAGTCGTTTCCGATTACAGACCATCCTGCTAGTCCAAATCCTACTATTGTATATATTAATGAGAGTTCCATATTTTTAATGAGAGTTCCTTATTTTTATTGTTTTAAATTTTAATCGATTCATATCGATAAAGATTATTTAATGTGCGAGAGATTATTTATCTATAGTTAAATTTATTATTATTTTTTATGGAGAGGCGATTCATCCTGATTATATTATCTTATTTAAAAGTCTAGTAAGTAAATTGACTATCTTAAATTTAATACTTTAAGTTGTATTTACTTGATCAATTTATTTATTTTTACATTTTTTGCACAAACCGAAGAATTCTAAATTATATTTGTTATATTTCATTCCAGAATTATCTTCAAAATTTGTTAGATATTTAGAAAGCTTAGAGTTGTTTATTTCAGTGACTTTTTCGCAGCTTTCACAAATTGAAAAAGCAGTAGCTTTAGAAACTTGGCAACTAGAGTTTTTACATGCAACAAAAGCGTTTCTACTCTCAATTTTGTGGATTTTACCTATTTCAACCAACTTATCTAAAGCTCTATAAACCTGTAGAGGAGCTTTTAATCCTTTTTTCTGAACATTAAATAAAATTGAATAAGCTTTTAATGGTTCAGAAGATTTTTCTACAAGATCTAAAACAATTTGTTGATTTTTTGTAAGGTATTGTTGTTTTTCCATTTTTAATATTTTACCAGCTGTTCATTAGTTTTTCAATTGAATGGATTGTTTTATTTTTAATAATGAAAGTATAAATAAAATTAAAGACGCTGTTATTATTGAAGGTCCTGATGCTGTATTAAATTCCAGTGAAGAGAACAACCCAATAATTACTGATAGCAAACCTCCAATTATTGCAAACAGCACCATTTTTTTTGGATTGTCAGAGATATTTCTAGCCATTGCAGCTGGAATAATTAACATTCCAGTGATTAATAACAAACCAACCATTTTTATAGAAATTGCAATAATTGCAGCCATTAAAATTGTAAATATTGCTTTTGCCCTGTCTGGATTTAAACCTTCAGCTTCAGCTAACTCGTAATTTACTGTTGATGCAAATAAAGGTTTCCAAATTAATTTTAATACTAATAAAATTAATGCTCCACCAAACCATATAATAGTTAAATCTTTAACCGTTACAGCTAATATGTCTCCAAATAATAATCCCATAATATCAAATCTGATAAACGTTAAAAATCCAATTACTACCAATCCAACAGCTAATGAAGAATGAGCTAAAAGTCCAAGTAAGGCATCACCTGGAAGATTAGTTTTTTTTTGAAGTTGAATTAAAAATAACGCTATTATGGACGAAATTAAAAACACAGATACAGCAATATTTAATTCAAAAGAATATGCAATGGTAACTCCAAGTAATGCTGAGTGTGAAAGTGTATCTCCAAAATAAGATAATCTTCTCCAAACAACAAAACAACCAAGTGGACCTGTTACTAGAGCAACTCCAATTCCAGCAATTAATGCTCGTATAAAAAAATCATCAAACATTTTAATTTTTCTTTATTTCTCCTTCATTAGAATGAACATGATCATGTCTATGTTCATAAACAGAAAGTATTTGAGAAGCTTGTTCGCCGAATAAGGCTTTATATTCCATGTTCTTTGCAACATCAATTGGTGAGCCTGAGCAACAGACATGTCCATTTAAACAAACAACATGGTCAGTAGCACTCATTACTGTATGTAAGTCATGAGATATTAATAAAATTCCACAATTTAATTCATCTGATATTTTTTTAATTAGTTCATACAAAGCTATTTCCCCAGTAAAATCTACTCCTTGAACAGGTTCATCAAGGACTAATAATTCTGGTTTTTTTGAAATAGCTCTCGCTAGTAAAACCCGTTGAAATTCACCACCTGATAAATTTCCTAAATTTTTATTTTTAAGATGTTCAACACCAGTTAATGATAAAGCCTCATTTATAGCATCACCTTTAAGGTTTTCTGTTAGCACCATGAAGTCATTAACCCTTAATGGTAATGTCCAGTCTATCGAAACCTTTTGAGGAACATACCCAACTTTTTTAGTATATTTTTCAACTTTACCTTCAATTTTTTTATAAATACCCAAGGCAATTTTTGCAGTTGTGCTTTTTCCAGAACCGTTAGGTCCAATAAGAGTTACAATTTTTCCCTTTTCAACCTCTAGTGATACACCTCTGACAAGCCACTTATTATTTTGGGAATAGCCAGCATTCTCTAATTTAACTAAAGTATTTTTTTTTGAGCTCATTTTATTACTTGACTTTGTTATTTGTTATATTATTACACACTGTTATAATATAACAACTAATTAACACTTAAAACTATGAAAAATCTAAAAAAATTAACATTCATCCTGTCAATTCTATCATTTTTAACACTATTTACATCTGCAAATGCTGAAATAAAAGTAGTTGCCTCAATTAAACCAATTCATTCCTTGGCTAGCTATTTAATGGAAGGTGTAGGTACTCCAAACTTAATAGTGGACGGATATGCTTCACCTCATGGATTTGCAATGAAACCATCACATGCAAAAATGTTACAAGAAGCAGATCTTATATTTTGGGTAGGTGAGGGTTTAGAAAATTTTTTAGAAAAACCATTAAAATCAATAGCTAAAAATGCTGAAAAAATTGAGTTGATTGAAATCAAAGGTTTAACAAAATTAAAATTTAGAGAAAGAAATATTTTTGATGGTCACGATGATCACGGACACGACGAAGACGGTCATAAAGAAGATGGACATGACGATCATGGACATGACGAAGACGGTCATAAAGAAGATGAACATGACGATCATGGTCATGATGAAGATGGTCATAAAGAAGATGATCACGATGACCACGGACATGACGAAGACGGTCATGAAGGTCACGCACACGGTGAATATGACCCTCATATTTGGCTAGATCCTGAAAATGCAAAAGTTATTTTAAATGAAATGGTTGAGCATTTAATAGAGAATGACGCAAAGAATGCCTCTGCTTATAAAAGTAATTTAAATAAAGCTTTAAAAGACATTGATGGACTATTAAAAAGTGTGAAGTCCGAATTAAATAAAGATTTTAAATCTATTGTTTTTCATGATGCTTATCAATATTTTGAAGAGAGATTTAATGTTAATGTACTAGGTGCATTTACAGTTAATACTGATGTTATGCCTGGTGCAGAACAATTATCTGAAATTAGGGAAATAATCGAACATGATAAGGTTAGCTGTATATTTTCTGAACCTCAATTTAATCCTGATATAATAAATGCAGTTGCTAAAGACATGAGCATTAAAACTGGCGTTTTAGATCCATTAGGAGCTACTCTCGATCCAGGAAAAGGTTTATATTTTGATTTGATTAGAAATATGTCTAAATCATTCAAAGGCTGTTAATTTTAAACCCATCCTAACAGCTACAAAGATAACTAATATTGCAGTTAATAAAGCTAATATTTTTGTTGGAAAAACTTTAAGGTTTAAAAAGTTACCTATTTGTCCACCAATAATAACGGCTAACAAAAGTACCCAATAATTACTTATTTCATTAAAAACTGCATTTTTTGTAAGCTGACCAATAATTCCAGATAAAGAATTAATTAAAATAAATAATGATGCAGTTGTTACTATATGTTTTGGTCTACCAGCTCTTAATAAAAAAAGTATTGGACTTAAAAATATACCTCCACCTATGCCAACAATTCCTGATACAAATCCTAAACAACAACCAATTAAAAAAGAAATAACTAAAGGGATTTTTCTATAATTTTCCTCGTTATCATCATAAGATTTAAATTTAAATAATAATAAAACACCAGCAGAAGACAAAACTATAAAAAGCAATAATTCAAATAAGTTTTTATCAATTTCTAATGCCCCACCTATAAATGCTAGTGGCACTGATCCAATTAGGTAAGGTAGTAATAATTTTAAATTAAGATTTCCCGCTCTTATGTAATTATAAGAATTACCAGATACGACAAAAATATTACATAATAAAGCGATTGCAGGAAATATGTGATAAGGAACTCCCCATATCAAAAGAAGTGCCAAATAAGTTGAGCCACCTCCAAATCCAACGCTAGAATAGATGGTTGCTGTAACGAAGAATAAAATTGATAACACAAGCATTTTCTAATAATTTAATTATATGAATACTGTTTCTTTGTCACTAGATGAAATTTATCAATTAGCTAATAAAACATTATTAGCAAATGGTTGCGATGAAGAAAATGCAAATATTTTATCTGAAACTATAATGAAAGCCGAAAGAGATGGATCTTTATCTCATGGCTTGTTTAGACTTCCTGCTTATGTTTCAGGATTAAAAAGTAAAAAAATTGACGGCAAGGCTAGACCCCAAATAAAAAAAATTTCTCCAAGTATAATTAAAGTTCTAGGCAATCATGCTTTAGCACCAATGGTTTTAAAAGTTGGTATACCAGAATTAATAAAAGCTGCTAAGGAAACAGGAGTTGCTATATTAGCAATTACAAATTCACATCATATGGCTGCGATGTGGCCTGAAACTGAGGCAATTGCCGAAGAAGGTCTAGTAGCCTTCGCATGCACATCTTATAAACCAATGGTAGCACCTGCTGGAGCCAAGAAAGCTTTATTTGGAACAAATCCAATTTCTTTTGCATGGCCAAGACCAGGCAAAACCCCAGTTGTTTACGATATGGCAACAGCATCAATGGCAATGGGAGAAGTTCAAGTTGCTGCAAGAGAAGGTCACAAAGTTCCTATTGGAACTGGTTTAAATAAAGATGGAAATGAAACTACAGATCCAAATGAAATAGCTAAAGGCGGAGTAATATTACCCTTTGGAGGTTATAAAGGATCAGGTATTGCAATGATGGTAGAACTACTCGCAGGTGCTTTGCTAGGAGAAGCATTTAGTTACGAAACTGCAGCCAAAGATAGCAATGATGGTGGACCACCTGCTGGAGGTGAATTTATTTTAGCTATGTCTCCAGATAAAATTTCTGGATCTGATTGGCAAAAACATTCTGAAGAATTTTTTAGCAAAATGAAATCTATGGATGGCGTTAGATTGCCAGGCGAAAGACGTCATAAAAATAGACTCGACAAAGGTCCAAGAAATATAAACGAAGATCTAGTTAATAAAATTAAGTCGCTAAGTTAATTCAATTTCTATTGGTGTGTGATCAGAAGGTTTTTGTCTTCCTCTAGGAAATTTATTAATTTTAACATTTTTAACATTATTAATTAAAGAATTTGATATTAAAAAATGATCTATTCTCATTCCATTATTTTTTTGCCAAGCACCACTCATGTAATCCCAAAAAGTGTATCCTTCTTTATCTGAATTAATATATCTATAAGCATCATGAAAACCTAAGTTAACTATTTCTCTAAATTTTTTTCTTATTTCCAGTCTAAATAATGCATCATTTTCATATCCTTTAGGATCATGAACGTCTTCAGCAGATGGTATTATATTAAAATCACCACCAATAATTATATTTTCATTATTTTTTGATATTTTTTTCAATACGTTGATTAGAGAGTTTAACCAATATAATTTATAATCATATTTTTCAGTATCGACAGGATTTCCATTCGGTGTATAAATATTTATTAATTGAATATTTTTCTTATTTAATTTCAATTCAGCTATAATTATTCTTGATTGTTTTTTTTCATCTTTAAATATATCTTTTTTAACATTTGTTAGTTTTTCTTTGGATATTATAGCAACGCCATTATAACTTTTTTGTCCAAACACGTGACTTTCATATTTTAAAGATTTTATTTCGTCATATGGATAATTTTTATCTTCAGTTTTAATTTCTTGAAGCATTAATACATCGGGAGAAAATTTTCTAATATATTCTTTTAAATTTTCAATTCTTGCTCTTATTGAATTGACATTCCAAGAGCTTATAATCATTAAAGTGAAAAAGAAACGCCACAACCACAAGAAGATTTACTTTGTGGATTAATGATTTTAAAAGATTCTCCAATCATTTCTTCAACATAGTCAACCTCTGATCCTTTTAATAAATCTGCTGAAGCCTTATCTATTAAAATGTTTTCGTGTCTTAAATCGTCATCATTAACTTCTTTTTCAAATGTAAAATCATATTTAAATCCTGAGCAACCGCCTCCTTTTATAGCGATTCTAAAAAAAGAACCCTTATCCTTAGAAGACAATAGATGATTGATTTGTTTTATTGCTTTATCAGTAAATTTAATTTCTTTAATCATTATTTAACACTGCTATTACTAATATAATAATTATTTACAAACTTTAAAGTATGAAAAAATACTCAAATTTAGGTGTATTTAAAAGCAAAGGAAGGTTAACTAATGAACCCAAGAATCTCTATAGATCAGATTTTCAAAGAGATAGAGATAGAATAATACATAGTGCGTCCTTTAGAAGATTAAAACATAAAACCCAGGTTTTTGTTAATACAGAAGGGGATCATTACAGAACCAGAATTACTCATTCAATGGAAGTTGCGCAAGTGGCAAGATCTATATCACGCTATTTATATTTGAATGATGATTTAGCAGAAACTTTAAGTTTAGCACATGATTTGGGTCATACGCCCTTTGGTCATGCTGGTGAAGAAACTTTAAATGAATGTATGGTTAATCATGGTGGGTTTGATCACAATCTCCAAACATTGAGAATTGTAATGTTTATTGAACACAAATATCTTAAATTTAAAGGTTTGAACTTAACTCTTGAAACGATCGACGGTTTATTAAAACATAATGGTCCAATAATAGAAAAATCTAAGATAGATAAAATTTTAGGTATAAAAAATTTTAAAAATAAAATTATCTTTAACAGAAATCCGTCTCTAGAAGCCCAAATATCAAATATATCAGACGACATAGCTTATAATAACCATGATATACAAGATGGTATCAAGGCCAATCTTTTCTCATTTGATGAACTAATTGAAATTAATTTCTTTAATGAAATTTACAAATATCAAAAGAAAAATATAAAAGGAAAAAATCAAAATATTTTGATATATCAAATTATAAGAGACTCAATAAATTTAATGGTAAAAGATCTAATTAAAAATTCAATTAATAATATTACCAAATATAAAATAAAAGACATAAATAGTGTTTACAACTGGCCTGATAATCTCATTGGCTTTTCAAATAAATTTATAAATATTGAAAATGAAATTAAAGCTTTTCTAAAATTTAAAATGTATGATAATCCATCTGTTGTTAAAAAAAATAATAATGGCAAAAAAATAATAAGGAAATTATTTGAAAAAATTTCAAAAAAACCAAAAAAATTTCTAAATTCTAAAGAATTAAAAACAGATAAATTTAGATCAATTTCCGATTATATTTCTGGCATGACTGACAGATATGCAATTAATTTATATAATAAAATAAAATGAATATTTTTGACCTATATAAAAAAAAAATTATTGAAATTGTTGAAAAAGCTAAATCTGAAAAAAATATAATCAGTACTGACAATATAGAAAAAATAAATGTAGACATACCTCCCAATCATTTTGATTGTGATATTTCAACAAATGTTGCAATGATTTTGTCTAAACCTAACAATAAATCCCCAATAGAGATAGCAAATATTCTAATCAAATTAATTATGACAGATGAGGTTGTTGAAAATGCTACAGTAGCCAAACCAGGTTTTATTAATATAAAATTTAAATCTAATTTCTGGAACAAATTTTTAAAAGATATTATTTCTAAAAATACTAATTATGGAATTAATTTAAATGAAAATAAAAAAAAATATTTAATTGAATTTGTATCCGCAAATCCCACAGGCCCTCTTCATGTTGGTCACTGTAGAGGCGCTATCTTAGGTGATGTTTTATCAAATTTAATATCTTTCAATAAACATCAAGTTACAAAAGAATATTATGTAAATGACCACGGTAATCAAATATTACATTTTACCAAATCTGTATATTTGAGAATCCTTGAAATTATCAAAAATACAAAATACCCAACCGACGATCCAAATCTATATCCTGGCGACTATATTATAGATATTGCAAAAAATATTTTAAAAAATAACAAAGACTTAGACTTTAATAATTTCGATAAAATTTCTAAGAAATTAACTAAGCTTGCCGTATTTGAATCTATCAATTTAATTAAATTAAATTTAAATAATCTTGGAATTTCTCATGACAACTTTGTAAGTGAAACAGATTTAGTTAACAATAAAGAGGTTGATAAAGTTATAGAAAAACTTAAAAAAAATAATTTTATTTATAGTGGTAAAATAAAAGCTCCTGAAGGTGAAGATAAATCTAAGTGGGTTGAAAGAAATCAATTATTGTTCAAATCTACTGATTTTGGAGATGATAAAGATAGAGCCTTACAAAAAGAAGATAAATCTTGGACATATTTTGCTAGCGATGTTGCATATCATAATAATAAAATAAATAGAAAATTTGATATTTTAATAAATATTCTTGGAGCTGATCATGCTGGCTATATCAAAAGAATTGTATCAGCAGTTGATGCATTATCCGGGAAAAAAAATAAACTTGTTTGCAAGGTTAGCCAATTAGTGAAACTTATAAAAGACAATAAACCATTTAAAATGTCAAAAAGAAAAGGTGATTATATAACCGTAGAAGATTTGATTAACGAAGTTGGAAAAGACGCTGTAAGATTTATAATGTTAAGTAGAAGTAGTGATGTTGAACTCGATTTTGATTTTACAAAAGTAAAAGAAAAATCTAAAGATAATCCACTATATTATGTTCAATATTGCTATGCAAGAATTTCATCAGTATTCAGAAATATTAATAAAAATATTTCTGATGAAATAAAAATTCAAAATTATAATTTTAATTATACAAATGATGAAATTAAAATTTTAAAAAAAATTTCTCAGTGGCCTAAGTGTATTGAAATTTCTACATACAAACTAGAGCCCCATCGAATTGCAGTTTATCTATATGAGCTTTCTTCAGATTTTCATTCATACTGGAACATGGGTAAGGAAGATAAAAGCAAAAGATTTATTAACGATAACAACATAGTAAGCGATGATAAAATTGTTTTATTAAAAGCAGTTTCTAATGTGATCAAATCAGGCATGAATATTATTGGCGCAAAAACACCAGAAAAAATGTAATGATTAAAGAATTAAAATATATTTTTTATATTTTAACAATTTTCGTTTTTGTATTTGTTATAGGAAAAAATTATTTTTCTGATCAAAATATAAAAAAATCATATAGATCATTAGATATAGTTGAGTCCAAAATAGACAATTATTCAGAGAATTTAAACATACTTAAAAATGACACATCAAATATTATTGAATATATAGAAAACGATGAAAGCCTTAAAAAAAAGAATTATAGTTTTTGGAAATTAATAACAAATGAAGATTAATAATAGAAAATCATTTGTTACAGGTATTAAAGGCAAGACTCTTTCAAATACGGAAAAATTTTTCTTAAAAAAATATAAACCCTGGGGTGTTATTTTGTTTTCTAGAAATATTCACTCAATAAAGCAGACACAAAATTTAACACAACAAATAAAAAAAATCTTTAAAGACAACAACTACCCCATATTGATTGATGAAGAAGGTGGCAAAGTTTCTAGACTCTCAAAATTTTTAGACTCCTCAACATTTTCTGCTGAATTTTTTGGAAAACTACTTAAAGAAAATCCTAACAAATTTCATATATTCTATGATGTGTATATAAAACAAATTTGTTACATTTTAAAAATCTTGGGTATTAACCTTAACACAGTTCCGGTTCTTGATATTAGAAGAAAAAATGCAAATTCTGTTATTGGTAATAGAGCTTATTCATCAAATAAATTGATTGTTTCAAAAATGGGTAATATTTGTATAAATAGTTTTTTTAACAACAAGATTGGAACCATGATGAAGCATATTCCTGGACATGGTTTATCTAAAGTTGATAGTCATAAAAAAAAACCTATTATTAAAAAATCTATAAAATATTTGAAAAATTTTGATTTTTTTCCTTTTAAAAATAAAAAATGTTTGTTTGCTATGACAGCTCATATAGTTTATCAAAAAATTGACCCATATAATGCTGCCACACATTCTAAGAAAGTCATTAAATTGATTAGAAAGAATATAGGTTTTAAAAACTTAATAATTTCAGATGATATTTCAATGAAGGCTTTAAAAAATTCTATATCTATTAATACAAAAAAGGCATTTATTGCTGGTTGTAATTTAGTGCTTCATTGCAATGGAAAACTATCCGAGATGAAAGAAGTTGCAAGAAATTCACCCACAGTTAGTAAATTTATAATTAAAAAAACATCGCAATTTAATGATATAATAAGTTAATATTTAATATGGAAAATGTTGATTCTAATAATTTTAATGTAAATTTAAATACATTTAAAGGACCGCTTGAAGTATTGCTGGATTTAGCTAAATCCCAAAAAGTAGATCTTGCAAAAATATCAGTTACAAAATTAGCTGATCAATTTTATGATTTTATCAAAAAAACTCAAAATGTTAATTTAGAAGTTGCTTCAGAATATTTATTAATGGCAACATGGTTGGCTTATCTTAAATCCAAACTTCTCTTGCCCGATTCTGATGAAGAAGAATTCAAAGCTCTAGAAGTAGCTGAACAACTAAAATTACAACTAAAAAAATTGGAATTAATTCGTTTATTATCTGATCAAATGTTACGAAGAAAAAGATTAGGAAAAGATGTTTTTTTAAGAGGTGTGAAAGGTAATATTAGATCAATCTATAGTAGCAAATACTCATTAACTTTGTTTCAAATATTGAAAACATATTCGTCTATTATTATGACAAAAGATTTTCAAAGAATAAACATTCCAAAATTACCAGTATTTACTACCGAAGAAGGGATAAAAAGAATTAAAGAATTTTTTGGAAAACTGGAAAATTGGAAAAATATTAATGATTTGATTCCTCAAAATTTTACTTCAAGTAAAAAATCACAAAACACTGGTAAAGCAGGAATATTTGCTGGATCTCTTGAGCTAGCAAAGGAGGGAAATATTTTAATTAAGCAAAACAATCTATTCGATGACGTTTTTATAAAAGATAACAAATGAACAAAATAAAAAAAAATAATATTGTTAATTTTCCAAATAAACTTTCTGATGGCGAAAGAGAAGTGGAAGCAATTTTATTTGCTGCGGCTGAACCATTAGATGTTGATACAATTGAATCAAAATTATCAAAAAAAATTAATGTACCTAATATTTTAAAAAAATTACAAGATTTTTACTTAAAGCGTGGAATAAATTTAGTATGCTTATCTAAAAAATGGTCTTTTAGAACAGCAGAAAATCTTTCTGCACTTATGTCGCAACAAAAAACTGTTGAAAAAAAATTATCAAAAGCTGCAATTGAAACATTGGCTATTATCGTATATCACCAACCAGTAACAAGAGCTGAAATTGAAGAAATAAGAGGCGTCGCTTTTGGCACAAATACTCTGGAAATTCTTATGGAACTTAATTGGGTAAAACCTCAGGGTAGAAAAGACGTACCGGGGAAACCAATTCAATATGGCACAACTGATGAATTTTTGAGTCATTTTAGCCTACAAAAATTAAGCGATCTTCCAACCATAGATGAACTAGATTCTGCTGGGTTAATTGATAGTAGTTCTGTAGATTCAACAATATTTGGAACCGGTAAATTTTACAAAGAAAAAGAAGTAGAAAAAAAAGAAAATATTTATTCAAATATAGACGAAATGCTAAATAGTACATTAAAAAACGATGATAAGTAAAAAAGTTACTTTTAAAAAATAAATAATAAGGATATAAGTTTTATATGAGTATTGGATTTTGGCAAATAGCAATAGTTGTAATACTGGTAGTTCTACTTTTTGGAAGAGGTAAAATTTCTAGTTTAATGGGTGATGTAGCTAAAGGGATAAAAAGTTTTAAAAAGGGCATGTCCACAGATACTACTGAAGACAATGCACCAAAAAATATTTCAGAAGATAGCCAAAATTCAGATAATCAAGATACAAATAATAAAGAATAAATTAAATGCCTCAAATTGGCTGGTTTGAGATACTAATTATAGTAGCTATAGCGATAGTAGTAATTGGTCCAAAAGATTTTCCATTTATGTTAAAAAAAATAGGATCATGGATTGGTTCTATTAAAAGATATGTAGCTAACATTCAACAGGATGTTTCAACAATTACCAACGAAACTATAAATGAGGATTTATCTGATGATGATTCTAAATCTTCTATAAAAAAGGAAAAAAATGAACAAAAAAGTAAGTGATACAGGTTTTGTTGGACATTTAACTGAACTAAGAAAAAGGTTAATAAATTCAATAATCTTTTTAGCAGTTTTATTTGTAATCTGTTACTTCTTTTCCGAATTCATATATGGTTTTCTTGTTGAACCATACGCCAATGCTGTAAAAGGCGATGGCGAACCTAGAAGATTAATATTTACCGCATTACAGGAAACATTTTTAACTTATTTAAAAGTTTCTTTCTTTGCAGCATTTTTTATTACAAGTCCATTTATTCTTATTCAAATATGGAAATTTATAGCACCAGGATTGTATGAGCATGAAAAATCAGCAATTTTACCTTACTTAATGATCACTCCTATTTTGTTTTTATTAGGAGGAATGCTTGTTTATTATTTAATAATGCCATTAGCTATAAAATTTTTTTTATCTTTTGAAAGTTCTGGTCTAAATACATATTTACCAATTCAATTAGAAGCAAAAGTTAATGAATATTTATCTCTTATAATGAAATTAATATTTGCTTTCGGTTTAAGCTTTCAATTACCAGTAGTTCTTAGCTTGCTTGCAAGAATAGGTGTTGTTGATTCAAAATTCTTAAAAGATAGAAGAAAATATGTAGTTGTTATTATATTTGCAGCCGCAGCTATA
>CACAMG010000016.1 GCA_902533585.1 uncultured Pelagibacteraceae bacterium | reverse complement strand
AGTCTTTAAAATCTGATGGAATAAAAATTTCAAATAAATATAAAAATACATATAAAACTAAGCCATACAATATTCCTTACGATATACAGTTATTCATAAAAAACAATGAAACGGGTATGGTTTTGTTAAGAATTGCAGAGATTATTGGTGAGGACGACCTTATAGATCTTGATCAAGAAACTCTTTATTTTATTATAGGAATATTAAATGAGCTTAAAATTATAACTTTGAGAAATGATTTTATTTTAAAAATTCTTCCTTTAAAAGAATAAAAAATATATTAAACTTAAACCAATGACTATTAGAACTATACTAACTGAACCAAACAAAATTTTAAGGCAAAAATCTAAAACTGTTGATTTAGTTGGATCAGAAGAAAAAAAGTTGATGGATGATATGTTAGAGACAATGTATAACGCAAAAGGTATTGGTCTGGCAGCAATTCAAGTAGGTGTACCTAAAAGAATTATTGTTATGGATATTTCAAAAGAGGAAAATAAAAAAAAACCATTATACTTTGTTAACCCAATTATTAAAAATAAAAATAATGAATTTTCTACTTATGAAGAAGGCTGCCTATCTGTTCCAGATCAATTTGCAGAGATTGATAGACCAAGTTCATGTGTTATCGAATATTTAGATTATTATGGTCAAAAAAAAATACTTAATGCTGAAGGACTTTTAGCAACTTGCATTCAACATGAAATGGATCATTTAGAAGGAATATTATTTATTGATTACCTTTCTAAACTTAAAAAATCAATGATCATAAAAAAATTATCTAAACAAAAAAAAATAGATAGAATTGTTGTTTAGCTGATGAATAAAAAAATTGTTTTTATGGGTACACCCCTATTTGCAGTACCTATACTTAAAGCTTTATATCAAAATGGATATCCAATTTCTGTAGTTTTTACACAACCTGAAAAAAAATCTCAAAGAGGAATGGGTATTAATCGAACACCCATACAAAGTCTATCAGAGACATTGAATTTAGAATTCAGAACACCATTATTTCTAAAAAATAATAAAGAAGAATATGATTATTTTAAAAAGCTGAATGCAGACCTAGCCATAGTAGTAGCGTACGGAAATTTAATTCCAAAAGAAATATTAGGTTTAACAAAAAAAGGATTTATCAATATTCATGCATCTTTACTTCCTCAATGGAGAGGAGCAGCACCTATCTCTCGATCAATAATGAATTTGGATAAACAGACTGGTATAAGCATCATGAAAATTACAGAAAAGCTTGATACAGGACCAATTTGCAATTTTTATCCATTAGATATCTTGGAAAATGAAAATATGGAGAGCTTATCAGAAAGGCTTTCTTTATTAGCAGCAGAAAAAATTTTGGAAAATATTGATAATATTTTTGAAGGCAAAGCAGTTTTTAAAGAACAAGATCACACCAAAGCGACTTATGCTAATAAAATTGATAAATCTGAAGGCAAAATTTTATGGAATGATAGTGCAAAAAATATTATTGGCAAGATTAATGGACTTTATCCTTTTCCAGGTGCTTTTTTCTCATTTAAAGGAGAAAGATATAAAATTTTAAAGGCTGAACTAACAAACTTAATAGGAGAACAAGGTGTAATTTTAAATGATAATTTTGAAATTGCTTGTGCCGAAAACTCTATAAAAGTTTTAGAAATACAAAGAGAAGGTAAAAAAGCTCAAAAAATTAGAGAATTTATGCTTGGTACTAAAATGAAAAAAGGAACAAATCTTAAAGATGCATAGGTATCAGGCTATTATTGAGTATGATGGAACAGATCTACATGGATTTCAAATACAGAAAAAAGATAATACTGTTCAAAAATTACTCCAATATACTATTTCAAAAATTCTAAAAGAAAAAATAAAAATCATTGGTTCCGGTAGAACTGACTCCGGAGTTCATGCATGGGGACAATCAGCTCATTTTGATACTAAAAAAAAAATTATTAATATAGGTAAGTTTATTCAATCATTAAATTTTTTTTTAAATAAAAAATTTATATCTATACTAGAAATAAAAAAAACAAATTTAAGTTTTCATGCAAGATATTCTGCCAAAGAAAGGATTTATGAATATATTATTCTTAATAGATTTGCCTCTCCGTCAATAGATACAAATAAGGCTTGGTATATTAGAAAAAAATTAGATCTAAACTTAATGAAAAAAGCTTCCCAAAAACTTTTAGGCAAAAAAGATTTTAAAACTTTTCAGGCTTCAAATTGTTATTCAATTACTTCGATAAAAACAATGAAAAAAATTAATATAAAAAAAATAGATAAAAAAATTATATTTCATTTTAAATCTAAGTCTTTTTTAAGAAATCAAGTGAGATCTATGGTTGGTTGTCTAGTATATGTTGGACAAAAAAAATGGAGCTTAAAAAAATTTGAAAATGTAATTAAGTCAAAAAAAAGAAAATTTTGTGCACCTCCAGCACCTGCTCATGGTCTTTATTTATTAAAGGTTAATTATTAGTTTTTCTTACAAAGAATACAAAAATTAAAGAAGTAGCAAACATTATTAAGCTATAAGTAGCAGCAGGTATTACATATGCCCCTCCACCAAATAATGTTGTACCAACAAAAATTGCTAGAGTTCCATTTTGCAAACCACATTCTATGGCAATACATTTTTTTTGAGGACTACCTGTACCCAGTAAATGTGCAACATAAAAAGCAACAACCATCATCACAACATTTAACGCCATCGTTATTAGCCCAGCATCAGCAAAATAAGAAATAATATTATCTTTTTCTGCTAAAATAGCTCCAAGTAAGACAATAACAAACAAAACCATAGAAATTTTTTTAGCAAATGGTTCAAATTTTAACGCTGCATTTGAAGCAAATTTTCTAAATATCATTCCAATAAATACAGGAACTGTAACAATTAAAAACATACTAATTGCCATACCGGTTAGTGAAATATTTTGCGTTATACTATCTAAACCTAATAGATTTAAGGAAGTTAAAATAATAAAAGGAACTGTTACTACGCACAGCAAACTAATAATTGCTGTAAGAGATACTGAAAGAGCAACATCACCTTTAGCAAATGATGTTAAAATGTTTGAAGTAACTCCACCTGGTGCAGCAGCAATGATCATAACACCTATAGCTAACTCTGGTGATATTGGCCAAATTTTTACTAAAACAAAAGCAATTATTGGAAGTAAAATAATTTGACTGATAGCTCCAACAAAAAAATCTTTAGGCTGTTTTGCAACTCTTAAGAAATCTGATCCTGTAAGTCCTAAGCCGAGGGCAAACATAATAAATGCTAAAGCCAAAGGTAAAAATAAATCAGTTACTATGCTCATATTATTTTAAACATATCATTAATTCTTATCTTCCAAAAGGGCATTGATGTGCATTTCTGTGCTTTCTAATAACGCTTTTAAATCGTACCCACCTTCTAAAATTGATACAACATTTCCTTTACAACTTAATTTTACAAGTTCAAGAGTTCTTTTGGTTAGATCATAAAAGTCTTTAGATTTTAAATGCAGTTGAGCCAATGGATCATCTTTATGAGCGTCAAAACCTGCAGAAAAAAGAACAAATTCTGGTTTAAATTGTTTTAGTTTTTTTAATACATGTTCATAAGCATTTAGATACTCTTCAGAGCTTGTACCCGCAGGCAGTGGAATATTTAAAATATTATTATGTTTACCTTTTTCATTATTTGCACCTGATCCAGGATAATAAGGATATTGATGAGTAGATATATATAGTACTTTTTCATTATTATAGAAAATATTTTGTGTACCGTTTCCATGGTGAACATCAAAATCTACAATCGCTATTCTTTTTAATTTGTATTTTTCAATTAAATAATGAGCTCCGACTGCTACGTTATTATAAATACAAAAACCCATAGCTTTATTTTTTTCAGCATGATGTCCTGGTGGTCTAACTGCGCAAAAAGCATTCTTAAACTCTTTATTCATTACTCCATCTATAGCAGTAATAATTGAACCAACGGCATCCGATGACGCTGCTTTGCTACCAGGCGATATAACAGTATCTCCGTCTAAAAAAAATAATCCTTTTTTTGGAAATGATTTTTCCACTTCATTAACATAACTGGGATTGTGAGCGATTTTTAAATATTTTGAATCAAATTTTTTTGGCCTTTCCCAAATAAAATTTTTTTCTTTTTTTTTTAAATTCTCAATTATAACAGAAACTCTATCAGCATTTTCTGGATGTCCTTGGCCTGTGTTGTGATTTAAATAAGTGTTAGTTGTTATAATTGC
The DNA here is from genome assembly GCA_902533585.1 of uncultured Pelagibacteraceae bacterium. Taxonomy (GTDB): domain Bacteria; phylum Pseudomonadota; class Alphaproteobacteria; order Pelagibacterales; family Pelagibacteraceae; genus Pelagibacter. Next base: position 13,175 of record CACAMG010000016.1, on the reverse strand, counting down.
TGTTTTCACTTAAAATAGTTTTCTAAAATTTTTTGGTAAATAGTAGTTAATTTTTTTAAATCTGATACTGAAACAGCCTCATCAATTTTATGCATTGTTTTTCCAACTAAACCAAATTCAACGCATGGTGATATTTTTCTAATAAATCTTGCATCAGATATACCTCCAGTTGTAGATAACTTTGGTTTTATTTTTGTTATTTTTTTTATGATTTTTTGAATCATAAAGGTTGTTTTGTTTGGCTTAGTAATAAAAGCTTCTCCTGAAACCATATAAGAAATTTTAAAAGAACATTTTTTTCTTTTGCAATTATTTTTAATAATTTTATTTATCTTCTTTTTTAATGAATTTGATGAATGTTTGTTATTAAATCTTATATTAAAAGTTGCACTAATTTCTGCAGGAATAACATTGTCTGCTTTGTTATCAGTATTAATTTTAACTATTTCTAAATTGGAAGGTTGAAAATTTTTTGTTCCACTATCAAGTTTTATACTTTTAATTTCATTTAGTATTTTTGTTATGACTGTAGTAGGATTTTTTGCATCATGAGGATAAGCAACATGACCCTGTATTCCATGTATAGTTAGATATCCGGTCATACTTCCTCTTCTTCCAATTTTCATCATCTCGCCTAGCTTGTTTTGATTTGTTGGTTCACCAACTAAGCAAAAATCTATTTTTTCTTTTTTTTTTCTTAAATATTCAACAACTTTTTTGGTACCATTTATAGCTATACCTTCTTCATCACCTGTAATTAATAGGCTTATTGAACCTTTAAATTTACTTTTTTTAAATTTGCTTACCGCAGAAACAAAGCAAGCAATTGAAGATTTCATATCATTTGCGCCTCTTCCAATTAAATATTTCCCTTTAACTGCTGGTTTGAAAGGATTAACAGTCCATTTTTTTGTATTGCCAGCGGGAACAACATCCATGTGTCCCGCAAAATTGAAATTAGGTCCAGATTTATTTAATTTAGCATATAAATTTTTAACCGGCTTGGAACCTCTTGTTTTGAATTCTAAAATTTTACATTTAAAACCAATATCAGTAAGTTTTTTAGCTAAAAATCTCATAGCACCCGCATCTATTGGAGTGATACTTGGAAATCTTATTAGCTCTTTAGCTAATTGTAATTCATTATATGTTTTCATTTTAATCTCTTAATAGATCGTTTATTGAAGTTTTTGATCTTGTTTTTTCATCAACTTGTTTAATTATAACTGCGCAATTTAATGAAGGGGCGCTTGGATTTTTTTTGTCTGGTAATGATCCTGGGACAATAACTGAAAAAGGAGGAATCTTTCCATAGGTTATATTACCAGTTTTTCTATCAACTATTTTAGTTGATTGACCAATATACATGCCCATGCTAAGTACCGATCCTTCGCCAACAATTACACCCTCAACAACTTCAGACATGGCTCCAAGAAAAACATTATCTTCTATTATTGTTGGTAAGGCTTGAGCAGGTTCCAATACACCTCCAACACCGCTACCAGCAGAAATATGGCAATTTTTTCCTATTTGACAACAAGATCCAGCTCTAGAAAATGTATCCATCATAGTTCCCGATCCAATGTAAGCTCCAGTATTTATAAAACATGGCATTAAAACAACATTCTTTGCAATAAACGATCCTTTTCTTACAGGTGAATTAGGGACCATTCTAAATCCAGCTTTTTCAAAATCTTTTTTTGTCCATCCAGCAGTTTTACCTTTTATTAAATGAGATTTATCAAACCATGAACTATAAGGACCTGTTAAAGCATCCATTCCATGAATTCTAAAACTTAACATTATAGCTTTTTTAATGTGTTGATGAGTAACCCATTCACCATTAATTTTTTCAGCCACTCTTACTTTTCCTTTATCTAATTCCTCTATAATTTGGTTTACAGCATCAACTATTGATTTGTCAGAATTTTGATTTATTTGGTCTTTATTTAACCATGCATCATTAATTATTTTTTCAAAATTATTCATATAGATTATGCAGCTTTTAATATATTAATTTCTTTTAAAAAACTAGATAGATTTTCTATTTTTAAATCAATAAAATTTTTATCAGAATCTTTTTTACCCCAATATTCATTATTTATTAACCAAACGGTTTTCATGCCAATTTTTTTTGCTGGTTCTAAATTTTTTGCTATATCTTCAATAAAAACTGTTTCCTCAGGGTTTATATCAAATTTTTTAACTAACAATTTATAAGGTTCCACAGCTGGTTTTGGTATAAAATTACAATCTGTAATATCGAACATACCATCAAATAAATCTTCGATACCAAGACTTTTAGTAATATTTTTTACATGACTATGTGATCCGTTAGTAAAAACAAATTTTTTTGCTTTAAGTTTAAGAAGCTCTTCCCTTAAAACTAAATCTTTTTTCATAAATTTTAAATCTATATCATGCACATATTCTAAAAAATCTTCAGCCTTTATATCATGATGTATCATTAAGCCATTAAGGCTTGTGTTATATTTATGAAAATAATTAGTTTGAAGTTCTTTAGCTTTAACTAAATCTAAATCTAGTTTTTTTGAAATATATTGTGTCATCCTTTCGCTTACTTGGCCAAATACAGCCTCTAAATCGCTATATAAAACTCCATCGCAATCAAAAATAAAATTTTTTAAATTTTTAAATTCTCTCATTTTCTAATTAGTGTTCCAGCTCCTTTGTCTGAAAACAATTCAAATAAAATAGAGTGAGATTTTCTACCATCAACTATTACAACTCCTGTTACTCCATTATTTATAGCATCTAAACATGTATTTATTTTAGGTATCATTCCGCCTGAAATAGTTCTATTATTCATAAGCAAGATTGCAGTTTTTGAATTAATTTCACTTAATATTTTGTTGTTTTCATCCATAACTCCCTCGACATCAGTCATTAAAAGCAACCTTCTTGAATTTAGTTTTTTAGCAATTGCTCCAGCAGCAATATCGGCATTAATATTATATGTTTTTTTATCATCTCCGATACCCATTGGCATAATTACAGGAACTTCTTTTTTTTTTAAAATTTCAAACAAAATATTATTTTTTATTTCTTTTGGACTTCCTACAAAACCTAGATCTTTATTTTCTGGATAAACTATAATTATATTTTTTATTTTTGTTGTAATTGATTGAGCGTTACAATTTTTATTTTTTAACTTTTCAACTATTTCTAAATTTATTTCTGTTAAAGCTTGTTCAACAATAGTTATTGTATTTTTATCAGTAACTCTTAGTCCATCAATAAACTTACTTTCTATATTATTTTCATTTAATTTTTTTTTTATATTTTTTCCACCACCATGAACTACAATTAAATTTAACCCTAATTTATTTAAAATTGAAATATCCTCTATAAATTGATCAAATAAATTTTGATCAAGAAGAACACTTCCACCACATTTAACTACAATAATTTCTTTATTGTATTTGTTTATATATTTTTTTACTTCTTCAATGGATGGGCCATCTTCAGGCAATATATTCTCGATATTCATTTAAATATTTTATACTGTTTTCACAGTAGTTCTTTTCATTATTACAAATTGTTGAGCCATAGTAAGTATATTATTTATTGTCCAATAAATAACCAGACCCGAAGGAAATGGTGCTAGAATTACAGTTAAAAATAATGGGAAAAACATAAATATTTTTGCTTGAATTGGATCTGGTGGAGTTGGGTTTAACTTTTGTTGCAAATACATTGTTACACCCATTAAGCAAGGCCAAGCGCCTATTAATAAAAAAGATGGAGGATCCCAAGGAATTAATCCAAACAAATTAAATATAGAAGTAGGATCTCTTTCAGATAGATCTTTTATCCATCCAAAAAAAGGTTGATGTCTCATTTCAATTGTAACGAATAACATTTTATAAATTGCAAAGAAAAATGGAATTTGAATTAAAATAGGCAAACAGCCAGAAACAGGATTAACTTTTTCTCTTTTATATAATGCCATCATTTCTTGTTGCAACTTAACTTTGTCTTCTTTATGTAGTTCTTTAAGTCTAGCCATTTCAGGTTGAAGAACTTTCATTTTAGCCATTGATCTAAAAGAATAATTTGCAAGTGGAAAGAACAGTATTCTTATGCATACAGTAATTAAAATAATTGCAATTCCAAAGTTTCCTGTAATTTTAAAAAAATAATCAGTTAAAAAAAATAATGGTTTAACAATAAAATAAAACCAACCCCAATCTATAGCTAAATCATATTTGCTTATATTTAATTTTTCAGCATACCCATCAATAATGTTTACTTCTTTTGCTGCTATAATTATTTTTGTTTCATTCGATTTTGTTTCATTAGCTTCGAGTTTTGTAGCTTCTGTCTCTATAAAATTAGCTTTGAATTTATTTTTATAATCAAAATCACTTCTAAATTCTTTATTTTTTTCTGGAATTAAACTTGTAATCCAGTACTTGTCAGTAATTCCTAGCCATCCAGATTTTGCTTTAATAGAATATTTTTTTTTTTCTATATCTTCATAATCTTCCTCAACTAATTGATCATCGAATACACCAAGCAAACCTTCATGAAGAATATAAAAATTTGTAACTTTAGGTGCAATATTTCTTATAATTTGACCATAAGGATAAAAATTGTATGTCTTTTCGGTGTTGTTTGTGATTTTTTGATTAACAACAAATAAAAATTTTTCATCTAAACTTATTTTTTTTTCAAATTTAATTCCTTGATTATTAGTCCAAACCAAATTTATTGGGTTGTTTGGACTTAGTTTTTGATTGCCTTCAATTTTCCAAAGAGTTTTAGAATTTGGCGTATCAATATTGTTATTATTTGTGACCCAGCCTGTTTCTACAAAATATCCATTTTCAACATTTTTTGGATTAAGCAAAACAATATTATCATTACCATCTAAAGTTTTTGTATATTTTTTAAAAGTTAGATCATCAATTATAGCACCCATTAAAGAAATAGAACCAATGATGTTTTGATTTTCAAAATTTATTCTTTTATTTTCATTAATAGCTTCTTCTCTGGAAATTTTAGAAACTTTTTCATTTAGTTCAAGGCTTGGTGTTTCTGTGCTTTCAATAACTTGGTTTTTTTCTTCTTGGATTCTTTTTATTTCTTGAGGCGGAGGAGCAAAAAAAAGTCCATAAAGAATTATTACTGCTGCACTAAGAGATATAGCTGCTATTACGTTTTTAGTATCCACTATTATTTTACTTTCTTTTTTACTGGATCAAAACCTTCTCCGCCCCCTAAATATTTAATTGGATGACAAGATAAAATTCTTTTTATTCCTAATATTGATCCTTTAATAAATCCATATTCATTCAAACTATCAATAAAATATTCCGAACAAGTCGGCAAATACCTGCAATTATTTCCCAAATATGGAGAAACAAGCAACTTATACAGTTTTATAATTTTTATTAATAAGTAAGAAAAAATTTTCATTATTTAATTTTTTTAAAATCTTTAAATATAATTTGTTTTATATTTTCATAAGTATCTTCCAACATATTTTTTTTTGCTATTAACAAGTAAGAATATTCATAATTTAAATTAATATTTTTAATTGTTTCTCTCATTATATTTCTTAATCTTCTTTTTACCTTATTTCTTTTAACAGCGTTTCCCAATTTTTTTTTAGCGACAAAACTTATATTTAATTTTTTATCACTTTTATCAGATAGTTTTTTAAAAAAAATTGTTAAATATTTATTTCCAATTTTTCTTCCACTCAAAAGGGATTTAAAGTCTTTATCTTTCGAAAGGCTAGATATTTTGATTTTCATTAAACAGTAAGTTTTTTTCTACCTTTGGCCCTTCTTCTTTTTAGCAATTTTCTTCCTCCCTTGCTTTTCATTTTAGATCTAAAACCGTGTCTTCTTTTTCTTACTAGTTTACTTGGTTGATAAGTTCTTTTCATAAAATTTGTATAGTTTATTGTAAAATTTTTGATACTTATAAGTAATAAGGTTTAATAAGTACAGCCTAAAATTCGTTTATGAGCTTAAAAATGCAAAACTTTAAATACTCAATAGCTTTAATTTATTTGATATTATTTGTATCTTTAATTTTATTTTTAATTTCAAAATACAATATTTCAGATTTTTTCAGCTATGATTTTATTAGATTAAATAAAGAAACTATATTGGAATATAAGAAAAATAACTTTTTTATATTAACAATCATTTTTTTTATTTTTTCAATAATTTGGGTGTTGCTACTTGGTTTTGCTATGCCCCTATTAATTTTTTCTGGATTTGTTTTTGGCAAATGGTGGGGAATATTGATTGCAATTATTTCAACAACAGTTGGAGCAACTTTATTATATTTATTAGCAAATTTATTTTTTAAAGACATCGTAGAAAAAAAATTTGCTCCCAAATTTATAAAATTAAAAAAATTTTTTAACGAAAATGAACTATTGTATTTTACATTTTTTAGATTTGTTGGGGGAGGAGGCACCCCATATGCTATACAGAATATTTTGCCAGTATTGTTTAATATGTCTACAAGAAATTACATATTAGCAACTTTTATAGGAAGCTTGCCTTCAATGTTTATTACAGTCGCTATAGGCAGTGGAATTGAAAATATAATAGATCAAAATGAAAAAATTAATTTTTTAAAAGTTATTTCTTCTAGTGAAATTTATATTCCAATATTTTGTTTTTTTATTCTATTGATATTAGGTTTTGTATTAAGGAAAAATTATTTTAAAGAATAAATGTGGTGCCCCCACCCAGAATTGAACTGGAAATTCATCCTTACCATGGATGTGTTATACCATTTAACTATAGGGGCAATTTTAAATCTTATATGGTGTATAAAATACACTTTGTTCAAAATATAGCCTTAATTTTTTATAAAAATAAGCTATATCTACTTTCGAGGAAAATGCTATGGGAATTCATTATGATTACAAATCAACTCGAGGCGCAAAAGCTATGGAGAAACAGGCGAAGCGAGAAAAAAAGCTTGCTGAGAGAAGGGCAAAGAAGCAGGCGAAATCAGGATTTAAAAAAGAAGAAGATAAAACTATTCCTTTAGATCAAGTTATAACTCTTGAACATCTAACAAACCCTGACAAGAATAAATGAATAAAAAAAGAAAGCTTAATAAATTAGAAATAGCTTTAAAAAAAAATTTGAAAAAAAGAAAAATTTTTCAAAGAAAACTTAAAAAAAATTATAAATAAAAATGTCAGTTCAATCTGATAAATGGATAATAAAAATGGCAAAGGAAAATGCCATGATTTCTCCATTTGAAGATAAACAAATTAGAGGCAATAACATTTCTTTTGGAACATCTTCATACGGTTATGACGCGAGAGTTGCTGATGAGTTTAAAATATTTACAAATGTGAACGCTGAAATAGTTGATCCAAAAAATTTTAAAGCAACAAATTTTATAACGAAAACAGGTTCCGAATGTATTATTCCACCGAACTCTTTTGCTTTAGCACGTACAATCGAATATTTTAAGATTCCAAAAAATGTATTAGTTATATGTCTTGGCAAATCGACATATGCAAGATGTGGAGTAATAGTAAATGTAACACCATTAGAACCAATGTGGGAAGGCAATGTTACTTTAGAATTTTCTAATACCACGCCTCTTCCAGCCAAGATTTATGCAAATGAAGGTGCTGCGCAATTTGTATTTTTAAAAGGTAATGAGCCACCCGAAGTAACTTATGCGGACCGCAATGGAAAATATATGGGCCAAACTGGAGTAACTTTACCAAAAGTTTAAGAATGGATAAGTTTGTAATAAATGGTCCTAATAAGATCAAAGGATTGGTTAATGTTTCTGGAAGTAAAAATGCTGCACTTCCAATTTTAGCTGCAACTTTGTTATTTGATAAACCTGTAGAGATAAAAAATCTTCCCAACGTGAAAGATATCGAAACAATGCTTAATTTGTTAAAATCTTTAGGCTCTAAAATAATAATTTCTAATGATAAAAAATCAGTAAAAATTATAAATTCTAAAAAAATTAAAACTTACGCATCTTATTCATTAGTTAAGACTATGAGAGCAGGAATATTGGTTTTAGGTCCACTTGTATCAAAATATAAAAAAGCAACCGTTAGCATGCCCGGAGGTTGCAATTTAGGAACTAGGCCAATTAATTTTCATTTAAACGCTTTAAAAAAAATGAATATGAGTTATAAAATTAAAAAGGGCTACGTTCATGCTTTTGTAAAAACAAAATTAAATGGAAAAAAAATAAAATTCCCAAAAATTTCTGTTGGTGCAACGGAAAATTTAATTATTGCATCAACACTTTCAAACGGTGTAACAGTTTTAAAAAATTGCGCGATTGAACCAGAGGTAAAAGACTTGGTAAATTTTTTAAATTTAGCAGGAGCAAATTTGAATTGGATTGGCAAAAGAACTCTTCAAATTAAAGGTGTAAATAATTTAAAGAGTATATCTTACTCAATTATTGGAGATAGAATTGAAACTGGCACATGGTGTGTCCTAGCGGCCCTATCAGAAGGAAAATTAAAAATTAAAGGATTTAATCCTAAATTAATACAAACAGAATTAAATTTGTTAAAAAAAATTGGAACAAAAATTAAATGTAATAATCATGAAATAGAAATAAAAGGATCAAAAAATATAAAAAATATTAATTTAACAACAAAAGAATATCCATCTTTCCCAACAGACATGCAGGCACAGTTTATGGTCTTATTATGCAAAGCTAATGGAAGATCAATTATAAAAGAAAATATATTTGAAAATAGATTTATGCATGTAGCAGAGTTAAGAAGACTAGGAGCAAAAATTAGAATAAAAGATAACAAAGCAATAATTGAAGGGAATGCTAAATTTGAAGGAGCAGAACTCATGAGCAGCGATCTTAGAGCTTCGGTAGCACTTGTGCTAGCGGCGATAGTTTCAAATGGAGAATCAACAATAAATAGAATTTATCATTTAGATAGAGGTTATGAAAAATTAGAATATAAACTTAAAAGCATAGGGGTTGATATAAAAAGAGTATCCTAATGGATAAAAAATATCTAAAGAAAATAATTGCACAATCACCAGAAGATTTACAATTTATTTCAGCTTGTTGTTCTGAAGCAAAAGTAAAAATATCAGATATAAAATACTTATCCAAGAATCAAATATTTTTAGTTTATATTCAAAGATTTGTCAGAGAAACAGAAGAAGAAAATAGGAAAATTAACAGCATAATTAAATTTGAGTTCATTGAGTCATCAAAATCTAAAAATATTAATCAAAATAATCTCAATTTAACTCTTGAATTAATTGCAATAGATTTATTTAAACGAGAAAATAATTATCAAATAACCCTGTTATTTTCTAAGAATGCAATTATAACACTAACCGCAGAAATAATAGAGGTTACTTTGGAGGATCAAAAAGATAAATGATAAAAATATTTAAATGTTCAGGAAATAATTATCTTTCAAAATTAGATCGATTTCTTGAAAAAAGAAAAGAATTTGAAAAAATCAATACTAAAAATGTAATTAAAATTATAAATGATGTTAAAAAAAATAAATCAAAAGCATTACTTAAGTATGAAAGAAAATTTAGTAAAAATAATGAAATAAAACCTAGCAAAAAAAAAATTATACAATCTATTAGATCTTTAAATCCAAAAATAAAAAAGGCTATAGATTATTCTTATAATAGAATTCTTCGATTTCATTCAAAGCAAAAAATTAAAAATATTTTATATATAGACAATTTAGATAATAAATTGGAATATAAACATTTACCCATAGAATCCGTTGGAATTTATGTACCAGCCAATCTTCCCTCAACACTATTGATGAACGCCATTCCTGCAAAATTAGCCAAAGTAAAGAGAATAGTTTTAGCAAACCCAAAGTATAATGGAAAACTGAATCCAGCCGTACTTTACGCAGCAAAAAAAATAGGTATTAAAGAAATTTATTCAATGGGAGGAGCTCAAGCGATTGCAAGCTTAGCATACATACAAAAAGTAAATAAAATAGTTGGACCAGGAAATATTTATGTTTCAAAAGCTAAAAAAGAAGTTTTTGGGGATGTTGGAATAGAAGGTATGGTTGCAGGACCATCAGAAATTACTGTTGTCGCAAATAAAAAATCAGATTTTAAAAATGTAATAACTTCCTTAATAGGACAAGCAGAGCATGATACAAATTCTCAATGCATACTTATTACTAATGATGAAAACTTAATAAGAAAAATAAATAAAGAAATTCCAAATTATTTGAAGAATCTACCAAGAAAAAATATTGCAATTAAAAGTTTAAAAAAAAATGGTCTATTAATAAAAACATATAATGATAAGCAAATTACAAGTGTAATAAACCTGATTGCTCCTGAACATTTAGAATTAAATGTTAATAATTATCAAAAATATTTGAAGAAAGTTTTTAATGCAGGCAGCATATGTGTAGGAAGATATTCTGCTATGGCAGTGACAGATTATAATGTTGGAACAAATCACATTCTTCCAACTTTTGGTTCAGCAAAATTTTCTTCAGGATTAAATTTAAATGAATTTTATAAAAAAATTAGCTATATTAATTTATCAAAAAAAGGCATTGAAGTTATTGGTAAGCAAGCTATAACTCTTGCCGAGTATGAAAAATTAAATGGTCATGCTTTAAGTATAAGATCAAGAATTAGGAGAAAATAGGTTTGGCAAAACAAGATACATTGGAGTTTAATGGAGAAGTAATTGATCTTCTTCCTAATGCAATGTTTAGAGTTAGACTTGAAAACAATCATATAATAACAGCTCATACAGCTGGAAAACTTAGAAAGAATAGAATCAGAGTTCTTTCTGGTGACAAAGTTAAAGTAGAGATGACGCCATACGATTTGACAAAAGGTAGAATAATTTTTAGATCTTAATAAGGCCTCGTAGCTCAGTAGTAGAGCAGTACCCTGAAAAGGTATGTGTCGTTTGTGCGATTCAAACCGAGGCCACCTCAAAAAAATTTATTTTTTTAAATTATTAACTTGCATTAAATTTTAAAATCTAATAACTAAAGCACCAAGCTGACGTTTAGCTTAAGTTAAATAATAAAAAAGAAAGAGTAATAATGAGTCTAAAAGGTAAAGTAAAATGGTTCAATGGAAAGAAAGGTTATGGTTTCATTGAACGAGAAGATAAAGAAAAAGATGTATTCGTTCATGCTTCAGCTGTAAGAGAAGCAGGTTTAAAATATTTAAACGAAGGTGACGAACTTACATTTGAAGTTGAAGACGGAGAAAAAGGTCCTGCCGCAGTAAAACTGCAAAAAACCTCTTAATTCTAATTCAAATCATTTTTGTATAGGAATATTAAAAGCTTAATAAAGCTTTTTTATTCCTATGCATAAGCTATTGCATTTATAAAAATAAGTGTTATTTAAGCATCAATGATTAGAAAACTTAAAGTATCAATTAACTTACACAGACATCATTTTCATGCTGGCTGCACGCTAGCAATTTAATCATATTATAAATTTTAAAATTAACCACAATTAGTATAAAACAAAGATAGGAGCACGGGTAGCTCAGTTGGTTAGAGCAGCGGTTTGTGGAACCGAAGGTCGACAGTTCGAATCTGTCCCCGTGTACCAAAAAATGAAAAAAGAAAAAAAACTAAAACCTCCTAAGGAATTACCCTCAGGTTTTGAAGATAGACAGCAAAAAGAACTATTAATCAGAGATTTTGTAATTTCTAATATTAAAGAGGTAATGATAAATTACGGATTTCAGTATCTCGAAACTCCAAGTTTTGAGTATACTGAGAGTATTGGAAAATTTTTGCCTGATAAAGATAGACCAGGCGAAGGAGTTTTTTCATTTAAAGACGAGAACAGGTGGTTATCACTTAGATATGATCTTACAGCTCCATTAGCAAGATACGTTGCAAAAAATTTCAATGAGATTCCAAAACCTTTTAAGCGCTATCAATTAGGAACTGTTTGGAGAAATGAAAAGCCTGGGCCAGGTAGATATAGGGAATTCCTCCAGTTTGATGCAGATTATGTAGGAACAAAAAATTTACAGGCTGACGCAGAGCTTTGCATACTAATATCTGAAATATTAGAAAGATGTGGTCTTAATAAAGATGACTATACTGTAAAAATTTCTTCTAGAAAATTTACAGATAAATTGTTTGAAAAATTAAAAATTAAATCAAAAGAACAAATATCAATAATTCTTCGCGCCCTTGACAAAATAGATAGACTTGGTTGGAACGAAGCACAAAAACTCCTGAGCATTGGTAGAAAAGATAAATCAGGAGATTATACAAAAGGTGCAAATCTTAATAAAAATCAAATTAAAATAATAGAAGAAGCTTTAAAGAGCAAGTCACCTGACAGTGAAGATATTTTAGAAATTATAAAAATATTTAAGGATTATGATTTTAAAAATTATAAATTTGATCCATCAGTTATAAGAGGCCTTGAATATTATACAGGGCCTATTTTTGAGGTTAACTTAAATTTTGATGTAAAAAATTTAAAAGGACAAAAAATTCAATTTGGATCCATAGGAGGAGGAGGAAGATATGATAATCTTGTGAGTAATTTTGGAAATCTCGATAGCCCAGCAACCGGAATATCAATTGGACTTGATAGACTTGTTTTTGCTTTAATGCAAAAAAAAGATTTTAAGATAAAAGCTACACAGCCGGTAGTTATATGTGTTTTTGATCAAAATAAAACCAAGCAGTATGTTGATATATTAAAAAAACTTAGGTCATCCAATATCAGCTCAGAAATTTATCCAGGGGAAGGTAAATTAAAAAAACAAATGGAATATGCAAATAAAATAGAATCTCCGTGCGTAATTTTTTATGGAGATGATGAAGAAAAAAAATCTGAAGTGAAATTAAGAAATCTTAAAACAGGCGAAGAATCATCTGTGAAAATTGACAATTTAATTGATGAAATCAAAAAACTTATTTAAAAAAATTCTTAGATCTATTAAGTCTAGGGGTTTTAGCAATATTGCTTTAGATCCAGTCCTTGAGACTAAATATATTCTTCAAAGATCTGGAGAAAATTTTAAGAAATTTTTATTTTCGTTTTACGATTTAAACGGGAAAGAACTTTGTTTAAGACCAGATCTAACTATTTCCTCAGTTTTACGTTTTATCCAAAAAAAAAAAAATAATAGAGAAAAAGTTTTTTATAGCGGTGAGGCATT
>CACAMG010000015.1 GCA_902533585.1 uncultured Pelagibacteraceae bacterium | reverse complement strand
AACTCCACCTTCTCCAAAAATAGGATATTTTTTTCCGTCATCTCCGAGAAAATGACTCATATTATCAATTAAACCAATTATTTTTACTCCTAGCTTATCAAACATCTTTATTCCTCTTTTCACATCTTGTAGAGCTAGTTCTTGTGGAGTTGATACAATAATAACTCCATCCATATTAATTTCTTGAGAAAAAGTTAATTGTGTATCTCCAGTTCCCGGAGGCATATCAACAATAATGAAATCTAAATTGTTCCATGAAACTTTTTGTGTAAATGTTTTGATGGCACTAGTAACCATTGGTCCTCGCCATATCATAGGTGTTTGTTCTTCTGTCAAAAAACCTATAGACATACATTGGATGTTGTATTTATTAATAGGTGTTAAAGTTTTACCATCACTTTTAGGTTTTTCATTTATTGAAAATAACTTAGGTAAAGATGGACCATAAATATCCGCGTCAAGAATTCCAACTTTGCAATTAATTTTACTTAAGGCTAATGCAAGATTTGTGGCAAAAGTTGATTTTCCTACACCACCTTTAGCGCTAGAAATAGCAATTGTGAATTTAGTTCCATTAATAGGGTTTTTTTTAAAGGTTTTTTTACCATCCATAAATTTAACTTACCTTGTTTTTATATATAAAGACACTATATAGAGTGTCATATGAGTGATTTCAAAAACCAAAGCCCATGGGGATCTCCCCCTCCAGGTGGAAATGGCGATGGAGGTTTTAGGAGAGGCCCAACCCCTCCCGACATAGAAGAATTAATAAAAAAAATTCAGGATAAAATTAAGAGATTTTTTCCAGGAGGAAGCGCATCCAGTGGAAAGCCAATTATTTTTGGTCTAGTAGTATTGCTTATCGTTTGGGCTTTAAGCGGATTGTATAGAGTGTTGCCAGATGAACAGGGAGTTGTTTTAAGATTTGGAAAATTTGTAAATACAACTCAACCAGGTTTAAATTATCATTTCCCATATCCGATTGAATCAGTTCTGACACCCAAAGTTACAAAAGTTAATAGAATAGATATTGGTTTTAGATCTGAAAGAGATAGTGGATTTACTACCGGCGGAGGAGTAGCAGATGTACCCGAAGAAAGTTTGATGCTTACTGGAGATGAAAATATAGTTAATATAGATTTTTCTGTTTTTTGGGTAATTAAAGATGCAGGATATTTTTTATTTAAAATTCAAGATCCTCAAGGAACTGTAAAAGCTGCAGCAGAGACTGCAATGAGAGAAGTTATAGCACGAAGTGACATTCAACCAATTTTAACTGAAGGAAGATCAAAAATAGAGATTGATACGCAAGAAATTATTCAAAATATTTTAGATGAATACAATTCAGGAATTCAAATTACACAAGTTCAAACACAAAAAGCTGACCCGCCAGATCAAGTAATAGATGCATTTAGAGACGTACAAGCTGCAAGGGCAGATATGGAAAGATCAAAAAACGAGGCAGAGGCATATAGAAATGATGTAATTCCAAGAGCTAGAGGTGAGGCACAAAAAATTTTACAAGCAGCCGAAGCTTATAAAAAAGAAGTTGTTGCAAGAGCAGAAGGTGAAGCAAGTAGATTTTTATCAATATATAACGAATATAAAAATGCAAAAGAAGTAACACAAGAAAGAATGTATTTAGAAACTATGGAAAAAGTTTTGGCGGATATAGATAAAGTTATCATTGAAAAGAATGCGGGATCAGGAGTTGTTCCTTATCTTCCATTACCAGAACTTAGGAAAAAGGCGAATTAAATGAAACCAGGAAGAATTTTATTACCAATCATTATTGTTTTAGCTGCAACAGCTTTCTTTTCAATCTTTATAGTAAAAGAAATTAATCAAGCAATCGTATTACAATTTGGTGATCCTAAAAAAATTATTTTAAAACCAGGTCTAAATTTTAAAATTCCATTCATTCAGAATGTTGTATTTTTAGATAAAAGAATATTAAATTTAGATGCTCCGCCAGAAGAAGTAATAGCTTCAGATCAAAAAAGATTGATTGTTGACGCATTTGCAAGATTTCAAATTGTTGACCCTCTTAAATTTTATATTTCAGTAGGAAATGAAAGAGTAGCAAGATCAAGGTTATCAACAATTATAAACTCAAGAATTAGAAGTGTTTTAGGAACACAAAGATTACAGACACTGTTATCAGCCGATAGAACAAATCAAATGGCACTAATACAAGATGGCGTGAATAATGAAGCTGAAAAGTTTGGAATTAAAATTGTAGATGTAAGAATTAAAAGAGCGGATTTACCACCAGCAAACAGTGAAGCAATTTATAGAAGAATGCAAACTGAGAGAGAAAGAGAAGCAAAAGAATTTAGAGCAAAAGGAGCAGAGATGGCAATCACTATAACCTCTACTGCTGATAAAGAAGTAACAGTAATATTAGCTGATGCAGAAAAACAATCTCAGATTATGAAAGGTCAAGGAGACGGACAAAGAAATAAAATTTTTGCTGAAGCCTTCGGACAAGATCCTGAGTTTTTTGCATTTTACAGAGCAATGCAAGCTTATGAAAAAGCTTTGATTGGAGGAGAAACATCTTTAATTCTATCTCCTGATAGTGAATTCTTTAAATTTTTTGGTAATATAAAATCTAAATCAGAATAAAAAGTAATTTTATGAGAGAACTGATCATAGCTTTTGGTCTTTTCTTATTTATTGAAGGTATTTTATACGCCTTATTTCCATCAAAAATGAAAAATATGCTAGAGAAAGTTAAAACAATAAGTGATAACCAGTTAAGGATAGGCGGTTTAGTCTTTTCTGTAATTGGTTTTTTAATTATTTGGTATTTAAAGAGATAATGAAATTTAGATTAATTAAATCAGTTTTTATTACTATATTATTTTTTAATTTTATAAGCCCATCAATTTCTAAAGATGCACCTAATTCATTTGCTGATTTGGCAGAAAGATTAATGCCTTCGGTAGTTAACATATCAACAACTCAAACTGTTACTACTAATGTTAATCCTTTCCCTTTTCAATTTCCTCCAGGATCACCTTTTGAAGATATGTTTAAGGAATTTAATACTCCGCAAAAAAGAAAAACTAGCGCTCTTGGTTCAGGATTTATTATAGATGCGAAAGGGATAGTTGTAACAAATAACCATGTTATCCAAGGAGCCGATGATATTTTGGTAAAAGTGAATGGAGATAAAGAGTACAAAGCATCTATTTTAGGGGCAGATCCACTTTCTGATATTGCTGTTTTAAAAATGGAAACCAATGAAAAATTTATACCAGTTAAATTTGGTGACTCTGATAAATCAAGAATTGGAGATTGGGTTCTTGCAATAGGAAATCCTTTAGGATTAAGTGGTACTGTTACTTCTGGAATTATATCCGCAAGAAACAGAAGCATAGGACTTTCAAGATACGAAGATTATATACAAACAGATGCATCAATTAACCAAGGTAATTCTGGAGGACCACTTTTTAATATGGAAGGAGATGTTATTGGAATTAATACAGCAATTTTAGGTCAATCGGGATCTATAGGAATAGGCTTCGCCATACCATCTAACAGTGCAAAAAAAGTTGTAAATCAATTGATTGAATTTGGTGAAACCAAGAGAGGTTGGCTAGGAGTTAGAATTCAATTTGTTACAAAAGAAATTGCAGAAGTGGAAAAACTTGATAAACCAAGAGGCGCACTAGTTGCAAGCGTTGCAGAAAAAAGTCCATCTGATGAAGCAGGAATTAAAGCCGGAGATATTATTTTAGAGTTCGATGGAACTTTAATAAATGAAATGCGAGAACTTCCAATGATAGTAGCCCAAACAGATGTAGGAAAAAAAGTTAATGTTACGATTTGGAGAAATAAAAAAGAAATAACAAAAAAAATTACATTAGGAAGATTGGAAACTTCAGAAGATTTTACATCACCAAAAAAAGCTGAAACAAAAACTTATGAGATTGAAGGATTAAAAATATCTGTAAGACTTCTGACTAAAGAAGATATAGAAAATAGGAATTTGCCTAAAAATACTTCAGGAGTGGTAATAACTAAAATACAAAATGATAGCCCTATAAACTATTTAAATGTAAATGATATAATTGTAGAAGCTCAGAAAAAAAAGATAGTATCGATAGGAGATCTAAATAACATTGTAAAAGCTGCTTTAAGAAGTTCTGAAAAAACTTTATTGATTGCGATTTATAACCAACAAAACCAAAGAAGATATATTGGTGTTAAATTGAATTAATAATGGACATTAAGTCCAAAATAATTTTAATCTCAGGTCCCACAGCATCAGGAAAATCAAGTTTTGCTTTAAAAGTTGCAAAAAAATTAAATGGAGAAATTATTAATGCAGATAGTATGCAGGTTTACAAAGAATTACCAATTTTAACTGCTCGTCCTAAAAAAAAAGAACAAAAAAAAATCAAACATCATCTTTATGGTTTTCAAAGCGTAACAAAAAAATTTTCTACTGGGAAATGGCTAAAGCTTGCAAAAAATAAAATTATAGAAATACAAAAAAAGAATAAAATACCAATTTTAGTTGGAGGAACAGGTCTTTATTTTAAATCTATGACAGAGGGATTAGTAAAAATTCCAAATATTCCAGTAAAGTTTAGAAATAAAATAAGATTAATGCAAAAAAAAATGGGTCAAAAAAAATTTTATAAAAGTTTAATAGAAATTGATCCATTAATTAAAAATCAAATTAACTCGAACGATGTTCAAAGAAGTATCAGAGCTTTTGAGATAAAAAAATTTACAAAAAAATCAATTACTCAATGGTTCAAAAAAACAAAAATCTTTTTTGATAATAGAAGTTTTATAAAAATATACATAGATTTTCCAAGAGAAGAGCTGCTTAGAAGGATAGAAAAAAGAGTAGATAAGATGTTTAAAGATGGAGCGATATTTGAAGTTAAAAAGTTAAATACGTTGAAAATTAAAAAAGACAATAGTTCTATGAAAGTTATTGGAATTGAAGAAATTAGTAAATTTTTGAAAGGTGAAATTGATTTAATTGAATCAAAAGAAAGGGTTTTCATAAAAACTAGGCAATATGCCAAAAGACAATCAACATGGGCCAGAGGTCAAATGTCATCTTGGGATAAAATTAATCCCAACAATTTGGAATTAATTTTAAAAAAGTTAAAATAATCAAGTCTTAAGCTTGACCATTGAGCACAACTTCAGCTAGATTGGTTAAATGTCAAAATTGTATTCAGGAGCTCAAATTGTTTTTAAGTGCCTAGAGGACCAAGGTGTTGATGTTATCTTTGGTTATCCAGGTGGCGCTGTATTACCAATTTATGACGAACTAAAAAATTTTAATTCTATAAAACATATACTCGGTCGACATGAGCAAGGTGTTGGGCATGCTGCTGAAGGATATGCAAGATCATCTGGTAAACCTGGAGTTTTACTAGTTACATCAGGTCCTGGAGCAACTAACGCAGTTACAGCTTTAACAGATGCTTATATGGATTCTGTTCCTTTAGTTTGTATTTCTGGACAAGTTCCAACACACTTAATTGGTACTGATGCTTTTCAGGAAGCAGACACCACAGGCATCACCAGACCGTGCACCAAACATAATTGGCTAGTTAAAGATGTAAAAGATCTTGCAAAAGTTATTCATAAAGCTTTTGAAGTTGCAACAACAGGAAGGCCAGGTCCTGTTTTAGTTGATATTCCAAAAGATATTCAATTTCAAAAAACAAATTATACAAAATATAAAAAAAATAAAAAATTAAATGGAAAATCATTTAATAAATTTACCCAAAATGACATCAATCAGTTAATTAAATTGATGGATAAAGCTTCCAAACCAATTTTTTACACTGGTGGAGGAGTTATAAACTCTGGACCTAGAGCCAGTGAACTTTTAAGACAGCTCGTTACAGCAACAGGTTTTCCAATTACTTCAACTCTTCAAGGTCTCGGGGCTTATCCTGGAGATGATAATCAATTTTTAGGCATGCTTGGAATGCACGGATCTTATGAAGCAAATAATGCAATGCATGATTGTGATTTAATGATTAATATTGGTGCAAGATTTGATGACAGAATAACAGGAAAGATAGATGAATTTTCTCCAAAATCTAAAAAAGTTCATATTGATATTGATCCTTCATCAATTAATAAAAATGTAAAAGTTGATTTGCCTATTGTAGGAGATGTAACGCAAGTAATAAGTTCAACAATTAAAACAATAAAAAAAATAAAACCAAATTTTACAAAATCAAACAAACAAAAGATTTCAAATTGGTGGGAAAAAATACAAAAATGGAGATCTGTAAAATCATTTAACTTTGTGAATAGTACCGAAACTATTAAACCACAATATGCTGTGCAAAGACTTTATGAACTAACAAAAAATAAAGAAACATATATAACAACTGAAGTTGGCCAGCATCAAATGTGGGCAGCACAACATTATAAATTTAATAAACCTAATCGCTGGATGACATCTGGCGGTTTAGGAACTATGGGCTACGGTTTGCCAGCTGCTGTTGGAGTTCAAGTAGCTAATCCAAATAAACTTGTGATTGATATTGCTGGAGAAGCATCAGTTTTAATGACCATTCAAGAGATGTCAACTGCCGTTCAGTATAGCTTACCAATCAAAATTTTTATTTTGAACAATGAATACATGGGAATGGTAAGACAGTGGCAGGAACTCTTACACGATAAAAATTATTCGGAAAGTTATACAGCTGCATTACCAGATTTTGTAAAATTAGCTGAAGCTTATGGATGTGTTGGAATTAGAGCTACAAAACCCGATGAATTAGATGATAAAATTATTGAAATGCTTAACACCGATAGACCAGTTATATTTGATTGCTTGGTTGATAAGGAAGAAAATTGTTTTCCAATGATACCATCTGGAAAACCACATAATCAAATGTTGCTTGGTCCAAATGATCAAAAAGAAAATAAAATTACAGGAAAGGGTAAAACCTTAGTTTAATGGCAAACCCAAAATCAGCTTATAGTATTCCGGGAAAACTAGGAAAATTAGACACACATATAATAGTGGTTTGGGTGGATAATGAAGCGGGTGTTTTAGCAAGAGTGGTGGGTTTATTTTCAGGAAGAGGATATAATATTGAATCTCTTGCAGTGGCTGAGATAGATTCTAAGCTAAACATTTCTAGAATAACAATAGTTACAACTGGAACCCCGCAGGTAATTGAACAAATAAAATTACAGTTAAAAAAATTAGTTCCAGTTCATAAAGTTGCTGATTTTAAAAGAGACGATAAGAAGGTAATATTTAAGGAAATGGCATTAATGAAAATTGTTGGAAATAATTCTAAGCGACAAAAAGCTTTAAAAGCATGTAAAAAATACAATGCTATAATATTGGACAAAACTAATAAATCTGTTGTAATTCAAATTACTGCTTTAAGAAGAGATATAGATTTGATTGCAAAGAATTTAAGAAAGCTTGGTTTAGTCAGTTTATCAAGAACAGGTGCTGTAGCCATGACAAGGGGGGCCGAAGTATTTAAATAGATTAAAAGGAGAGAAAATTATGAAAATGTTTTATGAAAAAGATACAGACGTAAATTTAATTAAGGATAAGAAAATTGCAATTTTTGGTTATGGAAGCCAAGGACACGCTCATGCCTTAAACTTAAAAGATAGTGGAGTTAAAGAAGTAGTTGTTGCTTTAAGAGAAGGATCTTCCAGCAAAGCTAAAGCTGAATCAAAGGGATTAAAAGTTATGAATCTTTCAGATGCTGCTGAATGGGCGGATGTTGTAATGATACTAACTCCCGATGAACTTCAAGCAACAATTTACAAAAATCATATTGAACAAAGAGTTAGAGAAGGAACTTCCATAGCATTTGCTCACGGATTAAATATTCACTACGATCTTATTAAAGCAAGAAAAGATCTAGACGTATTTATGGTAGCACCAAAAGGTCCAGGACATTTAGTTAGAAGTGAATACGAAAAGGGCGGAGGAGTTCCATGTCTATTTGCTGTTCATCAAAATGGATCAGGTAAAGCAAGAGAACTTGCAATGTCGTATGCATCAGCAGTAGGTGGCGGAAGATCAGGTATTATTGAAACTACATTTAAAGATGAAGTTGAAACAGATTTATTTGGTGAACAGACTGTTCTTTGCGGAGGATTGGTAGAACTAATTAAAAATGGATATGAAACTTTGGTAGAAGCAGGTTATGAGCCTGAGATGGCTTATTTTGAAACTGTTCATGAAGTAAAATTGATTGTTGATTTAATATATGAAGGTGGAATAGCAAATATGAATTATTCTATTTCTAACACAGCTGAATATGGTGAATATGTTACTGGTCCAAAAATTATTAATAAAGAAGAAACAAAAAAAAGAATGAAAGAAGTATTAGCTGACATTCAGTCTGGTAAATTTACCAAACAATGGATGGAAGAATGTAAAAATGGTCAAAAAAACTTTTTAAAAACAAGAGAAAGACTTGCAGATCATCCAGTTGAAAAAGTTGGAGCAGTTCTAAGAGCAATGATGCCTTGGATAAACAAGAAAAAATTAGTGGATAGCGATAAAAAATAGTTATTTTAAACTAATTTATTTTGCAATCTGAACGAGAGGATGTATGATGTGTGGGCTAAAAAATAACTAAAATGCCTGATAAAAATCGAGTTTATATATTTGATACTACTATGCGTGATGGCGAACAATCGCCAGGAGCGTCAATGAGTTTGGAAGAAAAAATTCAAATTTCCAGAGTATTTGATGAGCTAGGCATTGATATTATTGAAGCTGGTTTTCCAATCGCTTCACCAGGTGATTTTGAAGCAGTAACAGAAGTAAGTAAAATTTTAAAAAATTCAATTCCCGCAGGTCTTTCAAGACATTCAAAAAAAGACATAGACAGATGTTATGAAGCCCTAAAACATGCTCCAAGATTTAGAATTCATACTTTTATTTCAACTAGTCCTCTTCATATGAAACATAAATTAAATATGACTCCTGAACAGGTTTATGATTCAGTTAAAGAACATGTGACTTATGCAAGAAAATTTACAGATGATGTTGAGTGGTCATGCGAAGATGGAACAAGAACGAATATGGATTTCATGTGCAAGACAGTTGAACTAGCAATTAAATGTGGAGCTAAAACAATAAATATTCCTGACACGGTTGGATATACAGTTCCTTCAGAGTTTACAAAAATTATTCAAACTTTATTAAACAAAGTTCCGAATATTGATAAAGCAATTTTATCTACACATTGTCACAATGATTTAGGTTTAGCAGTAGCAAATTCTTTAGCTGGAGTTCAAGCAGGCGCTAGACAAATAGAATGTACAATTAATGGTATTGGAGAAAGAGCAGGAAATGCTGCTCTTGAAGAAGTAGTAATGGCAATGAAAACTAGAAGTGATTTAATGCCTTATTCAACTGGAATTAATACAACCTTATTGAGCAAAGCTTCTAAAATAGTTTCTAATGCAACAGGATTTCCAGTTCAATTTAACAAAGCAATAGTAGGTAAAAATGCTTTTGCACATGAAGCAGGCATTCACCAGGATGGAATGCTTAAGAACAGAAACACTTATGAAATTATGACGCCAGAAAGTGTTGGAGTTAAACAAACATCTCTTGTTATGGGAAAACATTCAGGAAGACATGCATTTAAAGATAAATTAACAAGTCTTGGATATGCAGATTTAACAGACGATGTAATTGAAAACGCTTTTGGTAAATTTAAAGTTTTAGCAGATAAGAAAAAACATGTTTACGACGAAGATATTGTTGCGTTAGTTGACGATAGCTTAATCAAAGAAGATAACGCAATCGTACTTAAATCTCTAAAAGTTTTTGCAGGAACAGGAGAGCCTCAAAAAGCAGATATGACATTAGAAGTTTATGGAGAAATTAAAAAAACATCAGAAACAGGAGATGGTCCTGTTGATGCAATATTTAAATCTATTAAAAAATTATATCCACATGATGTTAATTTGCAACTTTATCAGGTTCACGCAGTAACCGAAGGAACAGATGCACAAGCAACAGTAAGCGTTAGAATTGAAGAAGAAGGCAAAACAACCGTTGGTCAAGCAGCTGATACTGATACTTTGGTAGCATCTGCAAACGCTTATATAAATGCACTTAATAAAATGATCATAAAAAGACAAAGAAATTTTGCACCTGATCGTGTAGAAACCAAAAAAAACGTTAAAAATGAAAAAATGAGAGGAATATAAATGGGATTATTTGATAAAGTTTCTAAAATTTGGTCACAAGATATGGCAATAGATCTTGGAACCGCTAACACATTAGTAGTACTAAAAGGACAAGGTGTCGTATTAAACGAACCTTCTGTTGTTGCCGTTGTTGACAATTCAGGAAAAAAATCAGTTTTAGCTGTAGGAGATGAAGCCAAAACAATGCTTGGAAGAACCCCAGGAAACATTCAAGCTATAAGGCCTCTTAGAGATGGAGTGATAGCAGATTTTATAGTCACTGAAGAAATGATTAAACACTTTATAAAAAAAGTTCACAAAAGAAGCACTTTTGCAAATCCTAGGATTTTAATTTGTGTTCCAACCGGATCAACTCCAGTTGAAAGAAAAGCTATTCAAGATAGTGCACTTGCAGCAGGCGCAAGAAAAGTTCAATTAATAGAAGAACCTATAGCTGCAGCAATTGGAGCTGGTCTTCCAATATCTGAAGCAACTGGTTCTATGGTTGTTGATATAGGTGGAGGAACAACAGAAATTGCTGTTATGTCCTTAGGAGGTGTAGTTTATTCAAATTCATTAAGAGTGGCTGGAGATGCAATGGATCATGCACTGCAAAATTATATGAGAAAAGAATACAACTTAATGATTGGTGATAGTACCGCTGAAAAAATAAAAAAAGAAATCGGAACAGCTTTACCAACTAGCAATAATTCTTATCCAGTTAAAGGCAGAGATATAAGATCTGGAACACCAAAGGAAGTGAATATAACTGAGGAAGATACTGCTGAAGCTTTAAATGTAATTATAAGAGAAATAATTAATGGAATAAAAGATGCATTAGAAAACACTCCTCCAGAGTTATCGGCAGACTTGGTAGATATGGGTTTAACACTTACTGGCGGTGGAGCATTGCTAAAAAACATTGACAGTAGATTTTCAAAAGAAACAGGTCTACCAGTTCATATAGCGGACGACCCGTTAGCTTGTGTCGCCATAGGAACAGGAAAAGCTTTGGATCAAAAAGAAATATTTCAAAATGTATTGTCTGAATATTAACAACCCATGGCAACCGGCAGAGATGATTTTATAATTGCTATTCGTTCTGCTTTTTTAAAAAAAGGGAACAGACAAAAATTTTCGCTTTTTACATTACTCGTAGCTTCTTGTTTAATTTTATCACTTGAATATTTTAAGTCAGGACCAGTAGACATATTTAGATCTATTACTAGAGATATAATCTATAGAGGAGCATATATAATTTCTTCTCCATTTAAGGCTATCAGCAATACCTATTATAACTTTGAAGATCATATGAATATGTATGCAAAATATTCGGAAATGAAAAATAAAGAATATGAAATTAATAAGTTACAGAATGAAATTAACTTTTATAAAGCTGAAAATAATAAACTTAGAGAAATAGTAAGTGATCCAAAAGTTTTGAGCAATAAATTTATTGTAACAAGAGTAATTGTAGACAAGCAAAGCCCATTTTTAAAATCAATAATTATTAATAAAGGATTTGAGTCAGGCATTAAAAAAGGAATGCCTGTTTTAGAAAAAAGCTACATGATTGGCAGAGTAGTTGAGACCAACTATATGTCTTCTAGAATACTATTAATAAACGATTTAAATAGCAAAATTCCAGTAATTATTGAACCATCTAACACAAATGCCATTTTAAATGGTTCTGGAAAAGATTACGGCGATCTTGAATATCTACCAAAAAATAATTCTGTTGCTGAAAATCATATAGTTTACACTTCAGGTTCGGACGGTATATTCGAAGCAGGAATTCCAATAGGCAAAGTAAATATCAAACAAGATAAAAAAATTGTAAGTTTTTTTGTAGACTTGAGTCAATTAAACTTCATAAAAATCAAAACTAATATTGAGTAGAAAAAATGGGTATAAAAAGTAACAGATTATATAAAAATTTTATAGAGAGTTTTCCAATTGTATTTCTTTTTTTTCTTGTATTTACAAGTTTTGATTTATCTATCGATTATATTTTAAATATTTCATTTAATCTTGTTTATATATTAATTTTTTTTTGGATATTAAAAAAACCAGAAGCTTTGGGGGTTGGTTTAATTTTTTTAGCAGGAATAATCAATGATGTTTTGTTAAATTTACCAATAGGAATTTCTTCTATTAATTATTTAATATTAAGTGGTATTGCGTCATTTATACGAAGTAGAACCTTAAAGCCAAATCTATTATATGATTGGTTTTTTTTCTTATTATCTATATTAATAGTAAACTCAATTTACTTTATTGTACTAACACTAATTTTTTCATTATCAATAAACTATCAGCTATTATTAACAAACAGTTTTTTTACATTTTTAATTTACCCATTATTTTCAAAAATTTTTAACAAAATATATTTACTAAATATTAATAAACAAAATGATTAATCAAAAAAGCACCAGAGCTAGCAAAACTCAAATTATTAGTCGTAGAATATTTATGTTAGGCGCTGCAAAATTAATATTAATAGGTGGAATCTCTTATAGACTATTTAATTTGCAAATTTCTGACAGAGAAAAATATCAATTTTTATCAGATAAAAATAGACTGAGAGAATTGAAAACTCCTCCTGAAAGGGGCATTATAACAGACTATTTCAATAATATTATTGCTGATAATAATCAAGTTTTTCAACTACACCTCAAGTTAGAAGAAGTAGATAATTTTAATTATTTAATCTCGAGACTACAAAGCCTGATAAATCTAAATAATTTAGATATTAAAAATATTTATAAGAAAAAAAATAAATCGAAACCATGGGACACAATAGTCATTTCTGATAATTTATCCTGGTATCAGTTTTCAAGATTGAATCTATTTCTTCATGAACTTCCAGGCGCAAAACCAGTTTTATCAACTTCTAGAAAATATCCTTACTCGAATGATTTAGTGCATGTTGTAGGTTATGTTGGAGACCCCAGCGTCAAAGATATTGAAAATAATGAAGAAATAAAAAAAAATAATATATTGGGATTAAAAGTAGGTAAATTTGGTTTAGAAAAATCACTTGAAAAAGATTTAATAGGTGCTCATGGAGTTAAACGTTATGAAGTAAATGCTTATGGAAAAAGAATAAACCAAGTAGATTTTGTAAAAGGATCTCAAGGAAAAAAAATTGTAACCACGATTGATCTTGAATTGCAAAAATTTGCCTCTCAACTTTTAATGAATAAAAGTGGATCTATTTGTGTTATGGATATTTATACCGGTGAAGTGCTTACAATGGCTTCATCACCAACTTTTGATCCTAACAAATTTACACATGGAATTAATTCAAAAGACTGGAATGAAATTAGAAAAAATCCATTAAAACCTTTGATTAATAAATCTATAGCTGGGTTATACTCACCAGGATCAACCCTAAAACCATTGGTCGCTCTCGCAGCTTTGGAATATGGCACTCTTAATCCAGAAATGACAGTTTATTGCAAAGGACATAAGCATCCATACGAATTACATGGTCAAAGATACCATTGCTGGAAAAAACAAGGTCATGGCTTTATGAAACTAAGAAATGCAATTAAACAATCTTGCGACATATATTTTTATGAGACTGCAAGAATTTTAGGAGTAGATCGACTATCAATATTAGCGAAGAGATATGGATTAGGATTAAAAGTATTAAATAATTTATATATAGAAGAAAAATCAGGCATAGTTCCTTCAACTAAATGGAAAAGAGAACAATTAGAAAGTAGTTGGCTTTTAGGAGAAACAATTATTACTGGAATAGGTCAAGGCTACATTCAAACAACCCCGTTACAATTATGTTTAATGACAGCTCAATTGGCAAACGGTGGTTACAAAATAAAACCAAATATTATTTTAAGTAAAGAAATCAATTATGATGAAATTCGATCAAAAATTAAATTAGATAAAGAAAAATATGAAAATGCATCAGATATAAAAAAATTAACTAGTTTAAATACTGAGATCTTAAAGGAACAAGAAATAGAACTTTACAATCCAATGTATAGAAACCCTGAAAATGTAAAATTTGTTTTAGAAGCAATGTTTTCTTCTACTAATGAACCAGGAGGAACATCTTTTGCTTCTAGATTAGAAAACAAAAAATATCAATTTGCTGGAAAAACAGGAACTTCACAAGTTAGAAGAATTACAGATGAAGAAAGAGAAGCAGATTTAAAATTAAGTGAGATCGAGTATAAAAAGAGAGATCATGCATTATATGTTGCTTTCGCACCTTATGAAGAACCAAGATATTCAATTAGTGTTTTGATTGAACATGGCGGATCAGGAAGTAAAGCAGCCGCACCTCTTGCAAGCAAGATGATTAAAAAAATAATTGACCGTCATGACGAAAGAGAAAAAATTAGACAATCAAGGAGCAAGTTAATTTGATATGTTAAGACAAAGACTTTATTCATCCCAATATAGTTTTTTTGAAAAGCTTTTGGCCATAGATTATTTTTTAATTCTTTTAATACTATTGATTGGCATAATTAGTGTTTTTGCCATGTATTCAACTGACGGAGGTGAGGTTTTATATCATACAAAAAGTCATCTAGTAAGATTTGGTGTTTTCTTTGGAGTTTTTTTAATTTTTTCATTTATTAGAATTAAATTTTGGTACACAACTTCATATTTATTTTATTTAATTGCTCTAGCAATGATAGTTGCTGTTGCTTTTGTTGGAGTAACTGCTTCAGGCTCACAAAGATGGATTAATTTATATTTTTTAAATCTTCAGCCCTCAGAAATAATGAAAATTGCAATTATACTTTGCTTTGCAAGATATTATCATAGAATGCAGGACACTGAGGTGCAGAACTTGAAAAATGTTATACAACCTTTAATTCTTTTAATTATTCCATGCATATTTGTAATTAAACAACCAGACCTTGGAACTGCGATTTTAATTGCTTTAAGTGGAATAGTAGTGATGTGGATTGCTGGATTAAATATTAAATATTTTATTTATTCTGGATTGATCCTTTTAGTTTCAGCACCATTTGTTATTTCTTTTTTAAAACCATATCAAAAATTAAGAATTTTAACTTTTTTTAATCCAGAAAAAGATCCTTTGGGTGCAGGATATCAAATAATTCAATCAAAAATAGCAATTGGTTCAGGAGGTTTTTTTGGCAAGGGCTTTTTAAAAGGTACCCAAAGTTATTTAGAATTTTTACCTGAGAAACATACAGACTTTATATTTACTTTATTTTCAGAAGAGTTTGGTTTTGCTGGTTCAATTTTGTTATTATTTTTGTATGTATTATTAATTTACAGGATTATTAAAATAGGCTTTTCATCAAAAAGTTTTTTTGCAAAATTATATTGTTTTGGGTTTTCTGCGGCAATTTTTATTTATATGTTTGTTAATATTTCAATGGTTGTTGGGATACTTCCCATAGTAGGCTCACCTTTGCCTATAATGTCATATGGCGGATCTTCAATGTTGGCTATAATGTTAGGCTTAAGTATTGTTATGAGTTGTAAAATATATAGCAAAGACCAAATTACACAATGAACAACAAAAATTTAAAGATTGGAATTATAGGCGCTGGTATCCAAGGTGTTTGCAGCGGCCTTTTTCTTCAAAAAAAAGGTTTTGATATAACTTTATTTGACAGAGAGGAGCCGGGAAGTTTTGCTTCGTACGGCAACGCTGGACATTTTTCTTTATATGCATCGATACAATTAAATAGACCAGATGTTTTAAAAGATGTTCCAAAAATGCTTTTAAGCACCAATGGACCTTTAGCGATAAAGTGGAATTATTTTCTTAAAATGATTCCCTGGTTTATAAAATTTATAAAAAACTGTAACTCAAAAAGTATGATGCATACTACTAAAAATATGCATCAAATTTTAGATTTATCTCTTAGTTCTTATGATGAACTATTTAAGGATATTGATACTAGTGACTTAGTAGAGAGTCGAGGAATTATTTATTTTTGGAATAATGAAAATTTAAAAATCAGAGAAATGGAGATGAAGATTAGAGATGAGCTAGGAGTAAAGCAACAAGCTCTCAAACCTCATGAAATTCATGATCTTGAACCAAATATAAATAAAATTTATCACGGCGGTGTTTTTTACCCAAATGCAAAACATACCACCAATCCAAGAAAGTTATTACTTAGACTTTTTGATTTGTTTAAAAAGAATGGAGGTAAGTTTGAAAAGCAAAATGTCCAAGACATAAGTTTTTCTGAAGGACAGCCAATAATTAAAACAGAGAAGGATTCATATAAATTTGAAAAAGCTTTAATTGCATGTGGCGCATTTTCAAAAAAATTAACAGACCAAGTTGGTGAAAAAATTCCACTTGATACAGAAAGAGGTTACCATGTTCATTTTGAAAACATGACTCATTTATTAAGTAGACCAGTTATTTATTTAAACAAAGCAACTGCAATAACTCCTATGCAACAAGGTTTAAGAGTTGCTGGAACTGTAGAATTTGGAGGACTTGAAAATCCACCATCAAAAAAAAGAATTCAAAATATAATTAATAATGCAAAAACTATGCTTCCACAGCTTGAAGGAAAAAAACATTCTGATGAGTGGTTAGGTTTTAGACCAACTGTTCCAGACTATTTGCCTGTCATTGGTGCATCAAAAAATTATAAAAATCTATTCTACAGTTTTGGTCATCAGCATCTTGGATGGACTTTGGGAGCAATTTCAGGAAAGATTGTTTCAGGATTAATGGCAGAAGAAAATACTAATTTAGATTTAAGCGCTTACAGCTCTCAACGATTTAGTACTTGAAGAAGTAAAGCAATCAATCTAATTGCTGCATTTAAAGATAAATTTTTAATATCTTTTTTAGGAGCAAATTCAAGAACGTTGGCACCAACAAATTTTCTATTTTTTCCAATTTCTATTATTATTTCTACAATTTTAGAAACCCCAGGACCGCCAGGTGATCTTGTCTCCACAGCTGGAAATTCTTTTGGATTGAGTCCATCAAGATCTAGGGTTAAATAAACATAGGCATTTTTTGGAATTCCTCTCAACATCTCTTTAGCCGACATACCCATCATTTTTTGGTCAGTTATTATTTTACTTCCCCATTTTTTCGCATCTTTAAAGTCTTTTGATTTTGATGTTCCCATTCCTCTTAGCCCAATTTGAGTCATCCCATTAACCCATGGCATCTCAGAAGCTCTTCTCATGACATTAGATCTTCCAAATTTTTCTCCATATAATTTATTTATCCAGTCCAAATGAGCATCTATTTGAACTAAATGTATTTTAGACAAAGGCTTTAATCCTGCTATAGCAGGAATAGCAACAGAGTCATCACCTCCGACTACTAAAAATTTATTTCTTTTTCGAGTTAGTTCTTTAATTGATTTTGTTAAATTATTTCTATCATTTTTAGAATTTTTAGATAAGCGAAAATTTCCTGTATCAACAACATTAGATATTTTTTTTAAAAAAATAGAGTTTGTATCAAAATCCCAGCTACCAATTCTTTTTGAAAATTTTTGACTTTCCTTTCGAAGAATTTTTGGAGCAGATGAACAATAATCTTTTTTATTTTTATAATGTGTTATTGTAGGAACAGATAATATAGCCAATTGTTTTGATTTAAGATTTTCAAATTTATCTAATTTACAATTAAAATATCCTTTTTTTTTCACTTAAAGTATCTGACTTAAAAATTCTTTTGTTCTTGGATCTTTAGCTTCAGTAAAAAAAGTTTTTGGTGGACCATGTTCAACAATTATTCCTCTATCGGTGAAATAAATATGATCAGCAATTTCTTTTGCAAAACCCATTTCGTGTGTAACTAAACAACATGTCATTCCATCTTGCGCTAAATCTTTTATTGTAACTAATACTTCTTTTACAGTCTCAGGGTCTAATGCTGCTGTAATTTCATCAAACAGCATTATATTAGGTTCCATTGCTAGAGAACGTGCAATAGCTATTCTTTGTTGCTGACCTCCTGATAACTCTCCTGGAAAACTATTTTCTTTTCCTTCTAATCTTACTTTTTTAATTAAACTGTGCGCCCTTTCCTCAACTTCTTTTGGATCTTGGTTTAATACTTGAATAGGTGCCATCATTATATTTTGAATTGCAGTTTTATGTGGAAATAAATTATATTGTTGGAAAACCATTCCAACTTTTCTTCTTAAAGCAAGCTTATCTAATTTTGGGTCATTAACTTCTACTCCTTCAACTTTAATTGAACCAGACTGAATATCATTTAATGCGTTAACACACCTTATTAACGTAGACTTTCCAGATCCAGAAGGACCAATGATACAAATAACTTCACCCTTCATAACATCGAATGTTACTCCTTTAAGAACTTCAAGTTCTCCAAAAGATTTATGCACATCTTTTATTGATAAGATTGGTTCTTTTTCAGTCCATGTATTCATAATTTTCTCCAACTATAGTTTAACCGCATAACGTTTTTCAAGGGCAATTGTCCATCTTGCTATTGGGTAGCAATAAATAAAGAATATAAATAAAGCAAAACTATAAAAAGGTATTAGTAACTCAGGGTTATTGTTTTCAGCTTCCATGGCTTGTCTTGAAAGTGTAATAATTTCCTCAACTCCCAAAAGAGATACAAGTGGAGTTGCCATCGATAGAATTGCATACCAATTCATCCATGGCGGTATCATTCTTTTGTAACACTGTGGCAATATAATTTGCCAAAAAGTTTTTTGTCTACTAAAAGCCAAAGACTCTGCGGCTTCCCACTGACCAAGTGGAACAGATTTTATAGCTCCTCTAACAATTTCAGAAATATTAGCCATTACTGGAAGAGAAAATCCAAAAACAGCCTTTGTCCAGTCTGGAATTTTGTAAATTTTGTCTGCAGTTTCAATTTCAAAGGGAAATGTAAGCATAATAATAAAAAGTAAAACCAGCCAAGGAATATTTCTAAATAATTGAGTAATTGAACCTGCAAATATTCTTACAATTTTATATTGAGAAACTTGAGCAAGTCCTAAAATTACTCCCATCGCAGTTCCGATCATCATAGCTAAAAAACTGATTATTATATTAAGAACGAAGCCACTTTTTACCAGCAAAGGCACCCATTTTAAAAATGCTTGAAAAGCCATTGTATAAGTATAGTTGCTAGCAACTGCATTTACTGGATAAAGCATAGCTAAAATTAAAAATGCTACGCACCATTTGTATCCAGAATTCACTAACCAATAACTAAAACGCGTATTATCTACCGTATGATAAAATCCTTTTTTATATGGGTATAAAATTGACAATTTATTTCTCATTTACACTCCATATCCAGGTATTTTTAAATTTTTTTCTAAAGCATGTGAAGACCAAGCGATTAATCCAACAATTAAAAAAAATACTATAAACATCAAAAGCATTACCGCATTCATTGAAGTCGAATAATCGTTATAAACAGAAATACATTGGTACAACAATTCAGGAACGGCAATTCCAAATGCTTGAGTAGTTGTTTTGACCAAGTTAATTAAATTATTATTTAAAGATGGAAGGCATATCCTAAAACATAATGGTAATATAATTTTTGTAAAAGATTGAAATCTATTGTAACCAAGAGACTCAGCGGCTTCTCTAGTCGATACTGGAACAGCTTCAATACCTGATCTAAATATTTCAACGTTATACGATCCTGCAAACAGAGATAAAGAAATTACAGCCCAACCAAAATTAGAAATTATTGGTACTTCCAACCATCCATCAGGAGAGTGAGTTGGAGTAAATTGTCCTAGAGCAAAATAAAAAAACAATAACTGTACAAATGGAGGTGTATTTCTAAAAAACTGTATAAATCCCTGAACAATCATTCTTGTAAATTTATTTTTTGAACCCTGCATCCAAGCCCCAACCAGTCCTACAATTACACTGAAGAAAATTGTTAAAATAGAAAGACCAATGGTGTAATAAATTCCAGTTATAATTCTACTTCTCTCGACTTCTTGGTAAAAATAAACAAAATTCCACTTAGGATGTGTATCTGCAAGTTCAACAAAAAATTGTTCAAAGCCTGTCATCAATTCCTCTAAAAAATAACGACACCTTTAATAATTAAAGGTGTCGTTAAAACTTTTAATCAATTAGTTAAAATTATTTAGCTAACCAATCGTTGTACTGTTTATTTTTATCTTTAAGATACTGAGTAGCTTGTATACCCCATTTTTTTTCTAAGGCCATTAATGTACCATTTTGGTGCATCATGAAACTTAAGCCTGACATAAAGTTACCAAAAACACAGTTAACTTCTCCCAATGGAACAGCTAAGCCCCAAGGGTTGTCATCTTCACTATTAAACGGCATTTCAAAATCATTAAAGTTTCCTGAAGATAGGTCAGACATAATTGAAGAGTCATCATAAACCCAAGCAATACACTTTTTGTCTCTAAGAGCTTGTTTTGCTTCAGCGTTACCTGTGAATGCAACAATTTTTGCACCATAACGTTCAGCTACAATTTTATTGTAAAAAGCACCTTGCTTACCACAAACAGGTTTTCCACGTAGGTCTTCCCATTTTTTCAAGCCAATAGCTTTTGGAGACATTACGTTTGTTCCTGAAGTGTAATAGTTAGGTTGAATTATTCCAACAATTTTACGTCTGTCTAATCTGTCAGACATAGTTGCAATCATAAGATCAATCTTACCTTGTTCTAAGAATTGCATACGGTTTGATGATTGAACAGCTACTAGCTCAAGTTTAACACCCATTATGTCGGCAACCATTTGAGCCATGTCAGCTTCCATTCCAACAATTTTTCCACTAGAGTCTTTAAAACCCCAAGGTTTGTAGTCAGCTTTTGATCCAACTACTAACTTTCCTCTTTTCATCACTTTGTTCCAAGTATCATTAGTACATTGTGCTGAGTAAGCA